>CAKONX010000007.1 GCA_934098345.1 uncultured Bacilli bacterium | reverse complement strand
CACCCGTAAATTACAGGTTACAATCCTCTAATTAGAAACTATTAATAAACTGTCCAACTTTTGGGGTTCAGTTCATTAAAATCTATTTTTTTTATCTTGGTAAATTAACATTTTTTTCGATGTCACCAGGTTGTATTGGATTATCTCCAGGAATATCTGGTAAATCTAAAGGAATAAATTCTTCATCAAAGTCTTGAGATGGATAAACAGTTTCAAGTTTATTATCTTCTAAAGTACCTAATAAATTTTTAATTTCTTCATCACTAAATTCTATCATATCTTTATCATTTTCTTTAGTTTTTTCCACATTTTTTTGTTTTTCTTCTTTCTTTGCTATATCAGAAATAAGTTTATCTTTTAATGCTTTTCCTTTATAATCACCTAATACATTATGTAAGTTAGTTACTTCTCTTAAATAGCTTTCAACTTCTTCAGGAGTTAAAGTATCTATTCTTTCTTCAATATAATCAAGTCTTTCAAATTTAGCATTAACAAAATAGTTATAAAAGCTATAACATCCTCTGTATGAAGCCCAAGCGTCATCAGCAACTTGTTTTAAAATTTCTCTAACAGTATTTATTTCTTCTTTTAATCCCATATAGTATCACCTATCCTACAACATAATTATAGCAACTTATAAAAGTATAATCAATGTAAAATAGTAAATTTTTTTATTTTTAGGAAGAACTTTTTATGATAGAATTATAATGGGTGTTGTTAATATGGATAATATTAAAGAAGAATTAGAATTATTAAGTGAATTAGATGAAATTTTAACTACTATGGAAGAAGAGGAAAAAGAGAATGAGAACAAAGAGTGAAGAACTTTCTCAGTTTAAAAGTTTAACCTTAGAATTAGTGGAATTATCTAAGATTGATGATTTAAGTGTTGAATCCAAAAAAGTTGTAAGAGATTTAACTACTGCTTTAAAATACCAAATAGAATATAGTATTATGAATGAGGTTATAAAAGAAAACGAATCAGTTAAAGAAATTATTCCAACTATTGATGAAGTGGTTAATCGAATTATGACTTTTAAAGCCGGTATTTATGAGAAATTTAGAGAATCTGGAAAAGAAGTAATGGATTTAAGTGATCGTATTAAACTTTTAACTATGGAGAAAAATTTAAGAAGATTAAATGGAATAAAAGAAGCAGTTGAACAAAGGAACTTTAATTCATATATAAATGCTATGAATAATCAAATTAGTAGTTCAAATGATTTAGTTATAATTATTAAAAGTGTTTTATCTGATGGATACAATGAATATTTTTCAAAGAATTTAATCAAAGGCGGAAAAGTAAATGAAAATGTAATGATGATAATATATTCAATAATGAAAGATAAAACTTTATTTAAAGAATTAAAAGAATATATTCATAAAGAACATGAAGTAGAAGAGTTAAAAACTGATTATGAACAAGATGAAAGAGACTTAGATATGTTTTATAAGTGTCGTGAATATGAAAATGAATTTAGAAGATATATTATATTAACTTCTAGAATGAAAGAATATGACACTTTAGAAGGAGAACTTACAGCTGATGTTTCTGAATCATCTTCTAAAATTGATGATTTAACAAGCCAAAAATATTCAAGAGTTTTTTATAATTCAACTTTAAAAAAATTGGAAACTGATGTTTTAAGAAAAAAAGATAAATTAGATAGAATTCATAAACAAAGGGAAGAATTAAAAATATTAGAAGATAAACTTACTTCTCTTGGATTTGGTCCAATACTTAGTTCTTTTAAAACTGAACTTGGTCAAATGAACAATGTTTATGATAAATTTGTTATGTATATTAAAACAAAGATGAATACTGATCTTTTTGATGTAAATGGTTTTATTGCTGGTTTTAAAGAACGAATGAGAAAAAAACGTGTTGAAGTTTCTGTAAGTGAAAGAAAACTTCCAGGTATTTTAGATAATGATGGCAATTTAACTAAAAAATTAATTGAATATTATCATGATGATGTAGAAAAAATAGTTAATCTTTACAATGTAGATGAAGATATGTCAAAACTTATTGCATTCTATGTTTTAAACCTTTTATGTTCTGCTAAAAAGTTAGATTATACTGATTTAAATGATGTTTATGTAAGTGATGAAAGTATGGAGGAAACATTTAAAAGACTTGAAGGATGTCTAAATAAAGATTTAGAACGAATTAATGAAGAAGTCCAAGATGTTGAAGAAGATATATCTTCAGTTATGAAAAAAGCAAGTTAGTTTTTCTTACTCAAAATGATAAAAAATGTTATAATTATTATTGAGGTTATAACATGAAAAAACATAATGAAAACATAAAAAACAATATTAATATTCTAGATTTAGATAATGAATGTCTAAAAATATTAAAAGAAAATAATATAAATCTAATTGAAGATTTATGGCAACTAAGTAAGAGAGATTTAAAAGATTTGGGTATTAATGATAAAGATATAAAATATATTTCAATAAGGCTACAATTACTTGGCTTAGACTTAAATAAGAAAATATATTAAAAATATATACTTTCTTATTTTTTTTTGCTATACTAATTATAGTAGGGTTACGGATAGTGGAGGTAACATATGAAAAAGTTTAACAGAGAAGAATTAGTAAAAGAAGATAAAGACATTAATACATATATTGATGCAGCTCTTAAAACTTATGCCGTAATGGATTTTAATAAAAATGAAGGTTTAAAAGAATTTAATCGAGTTGTAACAAAAAGTGATGAAGTTAGTCAAATAAATGAAGCTGATTTAAAAAGTTTTTTTAATTTAAGATTAGCTATGGAATATATTGTAGATAATAATATAGATATTACTCATATGAATAAAGATGAAAGAACAAATGTTGAAAGAGAGATATCTAGTAAAATATTAAGTAATCTTCGTAGTGGAAAAGAAGGATATTTGGTAGTTAAAAGTGGTGAAGTTCAAGAAGTTGAACATACTTTTGTTTTAAACGTTTCAAATGAGTCACTTATAAGTTTACTTTCAAATGTTTATTCTAATGCTAAAAGAGCAAATGTACCATTAGTTATGGAAATAAATTCTGATATAAAAGAAAATCATAAAGATTCTCTTAAAGTATCATGTGCAAATAAAGATTTAGAGGCTACAATTAATGTTTTGAATTCTATAAATGGAGTTAATTTACTTCCACCAATGAATTTTATAAAAAATATAAATAATGAAGTTGGTTATACTAATGTAAGTAGAGATGGTAAAACTGTTATTGAAGTTGTATATGAATCTTTAATTCATGCGTTAGATGATGTAATAGCAAGTGTATCTTTAGAACCTGCAACAAGTGACTTAGATAGATTTCAAAAAATAGAATCTATAAAAAGCAGTGATGCTAAAAATATGATCGTTACTAAATTTAAAGAATATTTAACAAATTCTGGATTAAGTTTAAATTCATTTGGTATATTTGAAAATAAAACTATTGAAAACAATATGGATGAAACAGTTATTAATGTTAAAAAGCCTGAAATAACTTTTGAAGAAAATATTTTAAATGATAAAAATGCTACTCCAGAAATTACTTCAGAGGAAATTATTCCTGAGACACCAGCATTTGATGTAGTTCAAGGCAAAGTTCCTGATGCACCAATTACTCAAGAACCAGTAGCTGATGTAGTTCAAGATGTAGTACCTGAAGTACCAGTTATTCAAGAACCAGTAGCTAATGTAATTCAAGATGTAGTACCTGAAACACCAGTTGCTCAAGATGAATTAAGTGATGAAGACGTTCAATCTATTTTAAGTAATGAAGAAACATTAGAAAGAGATAATGCATCTGAAAGAATAGATGTAGCTTTAAAATATAAAAATGTATTTCCATCAATTGATATTTTAAATCAAAAAATAACATATAATGGAGAAGAAATGACTACTCTAGATTATTTAGAAATGAATGATGTACTAAATAAAATAGCAATAGATAAAACATATGTTGATCTTGAAGGAGTTAAACTTTTAGGAAGTGAATTTATTCGTGAAAGAATAGTTCCTTATGCTAAAGAAGTTGAAAATACAAGTGTTGATGAAATAATTAATGTTTATGGATTAAAGGAATTTAAGAAGAAAGAAAAAGGAAGCTTTTTAGGAAAGTTATTTAAATAGTTTTTTAGTAAAATCAATAAATAAACCTCTTACATATTAAATAGTAGGAGGTATTTTTTATGGAAGAATTTATTAATTTCTTAATAAACAATGGACTTCAATTATTGTATCTGTTATTAACAACTTTAGTTTCTTATTTAACTTTAAAAATAAAGAATCTTTATAATAAATACGTAAATGATGAAATGAAAAAAAGTATAACTGAAATATGTGTTAAAGCATGTGAACAAATATATGATGGATCTGATTCAGAAGAAAAATATAATTTAGCATTTAATAATATTAAGGCTATGTTAAAAAGTAAAAATATTAAAATGGATGATTTAGAAATAAAGATGATGATTGAATCTTTCTGCAATAATTTTAGAAAGGAAGATAAAAATGTTAAAGAAGAAAACTAGACAAATAATGTTTTTTCAACTAGGTTATTATGATGGGAAATTTGATGGAATTTGGGGTAAAAAAAGTAAACAAGCAACTAAAATATTCCAACAAGAATATGGACTAAAAATTGATTCTATATATGGACCAAATACTGAAAAAAAATTAAAAAAAGTTTACAAAGATTTTATGAATGAAGAAGTAACTGCAGAAGATTTTCAAACAACTAAATATTTTACTAAGCGAGAAATTTCTTGTAATGATAATTGTGGATATGATCGTATAAGTAAACAATTGCTTTATAATATATATGCTTTAAGATATTATATGAATGAAAAAATGAATGTTACAAGTGGATGTAGATGTGAACAACATAATAAAAAAGTTGGTGGTAGAAAAACTAGTAGACATTTTAATCATGAAAAATTTACTAAAGCAATTGATTTTTCAAATAAGAAAACTAAGAGTCTATCTTATAGAAAAAAAATCACTAATTTTTGGATAGATTATATTCCAAATGCAAGATATTCTTATTCTAATAGATATGGAAGAATTGGTAAGACAGTTACTAAAGTTGTAGCTAAAAATATGGGAAGTTCAATTCATATAGATGTTAAATAAAATATTTTTGGTTTAGTTAGCATATTATTTACTGAAAGAGTAATGGATAGAATATGGAAAAGATAATATTAAATGAAGTACAACATAATGAACTATGTTTAGAATTAGCAAGATTAGTTAGTAAATTTAAAAAGAATAAGAATGTAGATTGTATATATTTTAACGTATTTGATTCTTTAGGAGTAATAAATGATGTATTCAATTTAAATGTAGTAATTTATAATTATGATAATAGATTTATTGATGAAATAGAAAATTTAAATAAAAAAATTTATGAAACAGAAGATAGTTTATCAAAATTTGGTATAAAAATTTATCTTTCTTATGGAAGATTTGATAATTATTGCTTAATTCCAAATGGTGTAGCAGATACACTTTTAGCTAGAGATCTTTATAGTTCAACTATATTATTTGATAGAACCGGTAATCTTACTAGATTAAAGAATGAACAAAATGAAAGTAAAGATGAATCTGTACAAAATATAATATTTAAATATAGTAATTTGAGAATTTTAGAGCCACCAATAGAGGCAGATATGATTAGTGAAAAAAAGAAAAAGTTAAAAGCTATAAACTTTTAAAAAAGAGAAAAGAAGAATATTAATATTATAAGTTCTTCTTTTTTTATGCAGAAATATGTTATATATAATATGTGAATTAGTTAAATATATTTAGACTAATTTTATTATATCGAAATTTTTATCATCATAAGCAAAATTATAAATAGCAAATAGTGATTAGTTTTATAAATAAAATATTATTTATTATAATTTGTGTTATAATAGACTAAAATTATTTTTTATAAGTGATCAAAGGAGATTATTATGGAATTAATAAAAGTATATGAACATAAGAAAATTAAAATTGGAAATGAAGTAAAGCATATTCTAAAGATTTGTGATGTTAAGTATGCAGAAATTAAAGCTACAAAAGCGATTATTCCAAATTATGAGATTAAAGAATTAAATTATTTAGATAACAAGACTATAGAAAATGAAGATTATGTTTATCAATTTGTAAATATTGTAGAATTAAAAAGTTCTTATAGTGGTGAGGATGAAGAAAAATTATTAGAAAAAGCAAAGCACCTTTTAGTTGGTAAATTTTATGAATTCGTAGATCAAGATGGAATAGCGGTGGATTTAAAAGAAGTTGATGATGAAAGAATAAAGGAAGAGTATAATCGTTTTCTTATTCCGAGTAAAAATGCTAAACTTGATTTCTTATTTAGAAATGGAATTTCAGAAAAAATTAATTTAAATGCAGATTTAGCAAAACAATTACTTGGAAAAGTTGAAAATAAA
The DNA here is from genome assembly GCA_934098345.1 of uncultured Bacilli bacterium. Taxonomy (GTDB): domain Bacteria; phylum Bacillota_I; class Bacilli_A; order RF39; family UBA660; genus CAG-582. The sequence goes on along the minus strand of CAKONX010000007.1, from coordinate 23,179 downwards.
GATAATCAAGCATCTAATGATTTTTCTAGTATTGTAAAAAAATATCATATAAATGAATATTATGAGGAATTAAAAAATATTGTCTTTGGCCATGATAAAGAACTAAAAGTATTTCTTGCTAATATTATAAGAAACTTATCACTTTCAGATTCTTCACTTGATATCGAAACAGTTAAAAGATTAAAAAGTAATATTTTACTTATTGGTCCAACTGGAACAGGAAAAACATTAATGGTTGAAAGTATTGCAAATATTTTAGATAAGCCTTATATAATTGTTGATGCTAAAAGATATACTTCAAACGCATATGTAGGCGAAGATATCGAAAATATTTTATTGGATTTATATCATGCATGTGAAAATGATTTAGAAAAAACTGAACACGGAATAATATTTATAGATGAATTTGATAAACTATGTGATGTAAAAGATGGCAAAAATCATGTAGTTACTACAGATGTTCAAGAAAGTATTTTAAAAATGCTAGACGGAAGCAAATTTATTAAAAGAGTAAAACAAGGATTAGGACTTACAGAAATTCCAATAACTTTTGATACATCTAGAATTACATTTGTCTTATCTGGAGCGTATAGCAAGTTGTCTGAAAAAGAAAAAGAGATAACTAGAGAAATGCTGAAAGAATATGGAATGATACCTGAACTAGCAGGAAGAATCAAAACTACTATTACTTTAGATAAACCAAATAAAAAGGATTTAAAAGATGCTTTATTAAATGGAAAATATAGTTATTTAAAATTATTTAATGAATATTTAGAAATGCTTGGTGTTGAGTATAACGTTAATGATGAATTTATAAATTATATAGTTGATAAAGCATTTGAAATGAATATTGGTTATCGTGGATTAGAAGTTGCTATAAGTGAATTTGTAGATAATTATTTGTTTGATTTACTAAGTGGTGATATTAAAAAACTTGAATATAAAATAGAAAATTAGGACTTTATTAATTGGTAATGGTTAAAATTTAATCTTTTGTATTAGTTGCAATTTTTATAGAATGTGCTATAATACCCTTCACAAAAAGGGGTGAATTATATGTTAGATATTTACAATACACGTAAAAAAGCATTTGAAATGGTAAATGAAGGCTTTAAATCTGAAACAGCTCATACAACTCATAGTCCAATATACATTGCGTCAACAGAAAATGTTAGAGACTTAATGAAATTATATAAAAATTATGAAAGTGTCTTAACAGTTGGTTCTACTGGAGCTCAAGGTTTAGAAGCGGTTTTAAATGGAGCTCGTAAAATAGATTTATTTGACATAAATGAGTTACAAAGATTATATTTTGAATATATGTTAACGGCTATCATCATTTTAGATTATGAGACTTTTATAAAATACTTTACTATAAAGACATATAAATCTTCATCTGAACGAACTTTGTTTAAAGATCTTTTATCAGAAGAACTATATGATAAAGTTGTAAAATATTTACCTAAAGATGTTGAAACATTTTATACTCCGTTATATGATTATTTTGATAGTGTGGATTTGATTTTAAGTGATTTATATTGTTCTGATTATACTCTACTTTTAAGTTATTTAAAAAAATATATATCTTTTTATAATGAAGATGAATATTATAAATTACAAAGAATATTGAGAAATGAACAATGTATAATTAGTTATAAAACTTTATCAATAACCGAGGTTTTAAAACAATACAATGGCAAATATGATTTAATTATGTTGAGTAATGTCTTACAATTTTATGATCAAATAGAAAATTTAAATACGATTCAATTAGTTGAAGATTTTATTAATAATTTAAGTAATTTATTAACAGAAGATGGAGTTATCGAAGTAAGTTATTTATTTGAAATTGCTACACTTGCTTTTAAAGATAAAATTGGTATTTCATTTGATAAATCAAAAATTAATTTTCTAATAGAATTTATATTAGAACAAGAGGCAAAAAGGACTGTAAATATACCATTGTTTAAATCAAGTGACAATTATAGTTATTCAATCATAAAAGGTGTAGAAAATGACGAAGGTGTAGAGAAAAGCTTTTTAGAACAACATGATAATATGGTATTAACTTATAGAAATAGTAAAAGTAATAAAATTTTTACTCCATAGTTGATAACGGATTTTTATGTTTTATAATAAGTATTATTTATGATATAAAAAAATTACAAAATTTATAGTTATTAAAGTTTAATTTTATATTGGTACAAAAAGTAGATGATAGAATATATGATAATTTATTAAATAAAATCATGTTTTATTAGGAGAGAGGTCATAAAATAAAACGACTTCTTTCTTTTATTTAGCAAATTTGAGACTCAAATGATAATTGCTTATTAACTTAGTATTGTACAGAAATCAGTTGAATGAAAAAATTTTAAAGAGTATAATATTATTGATTTTTAGGTGAAAATTATGGAATTAATGATTATTATTGAAGAATATTATAATTTGATTTGTGAGTTGGATTATTTACTAATTCTATTAAATGGAGTATTAGAAGATAGTGAAACTATTCAATTTATAAAAGAAAAAATATTAATATGTGATAATTTTAAACATATAGATAAGACTCTAAAATATTTAGACAATTCAGTAGACAAAGATTTAAATCATAAAATTATAAATTACTTAAATAATTTAATAATATTTGCTGAAAAATATAATGTTAATTCATTTCAAGAAATAGAAGATAAAATTTTAACATTATGGGAACATGGACATATTTATGATGAGACATTATTGAAATATGTTATTAGAATAGATTCGGATAATTTATATAAAGTATATATTGATATGGTAAAAGAAAATCTGATTAAAGATCAGAATGTTCATATTGGAACTTCATCTGAGCCATTGTTTACTATGCTTCCTAAAAAAAGAAATTGTTAATTTATAATTTAAAAATTATTGCTAGTCCATTAGTAAATTGGACTATATTAAAAAATGGAACAATTCCATTAGAACATTTTATTTATGAATATGAAACAGCTAAAGATAAAATATTAAAAAAATATTTTCATGACATAATAATGAGTGCTTTAAAAGGAAATATGTGTGTATTTAATAATAGATATATTAAAAAAACAGGATGTAGTTATTTTGAAAGAGTTACAGGATTATATTTATTATCACTATATGAAGTAGAAGATACACAAGGCTTACATAATAGATTAAGTGATGATGGTTTTATAAAAGAAATAAATGAGTATTTACTAAGTGATGAAGGATATAATCATCAATTAAAATTATATAAAGAACATAATATTCAAGGAGATAGAAGTTTAAATCAGATAAAATTAGTAAGAAAGAATAGAAATTTTAATTAAAAATTTGATAATAATAAGAACAAGGTATATTGGTGATTACATTGCTCTTATTATAGAAATAAACATAATATTCCTTTATTTAGTGTCTTTTATTTTTATTTAATCGTTTGAAAATATCATAAAAATATTAAATAAAGCTAAATAATATAATTAAGTTTGTGATTGAAATTTGTATTTGTACGTGTCTAATAAAAAAATGATAATAATGATAATATGTGATATATTATTAATCAATAAAAAGAGACTTTTTTAATATCATTTAAGTTTTGATTATCAAGGAATGATTATATGATTAAATATTATAAAGAATTAGAAAATAGATTGAATTATTATTTACCTTTAGTAGATATTCAAGATAGAGGTGAAAAAGAATTATTTGATTATAAGATACCATTTTCATTTATAGAAAAATATGCAGATTTATTTAAAAATAGTGAATTTTTAATTACTATTTTTAAAGATTTCAATATTGATGAATGGTTTAAAAATAATATGTATATTGATTACGATAATGCCTGTTATGCTTATAGTGAATTTGAAAGTATAAGAGAAGAATTTTATTTGATATTAGAAGAATATAAGAAAATAAATTTTTCTTCTAGAGCAATAGAAGATTATTTATACTTAATAAAAAGATTATCCTTCTTATATATAGATTTATTTCCAAGCAATGAACAATATTATACTTTGTTTAATAATGCAATTAATGTTGCAATAGATGAATTAAAAAAATACAATACTATTCATTATAATCCAAATAAGGTAGATAATATATATCAATTAGATGCATGGTATATAACGTCTAATGGATATCTATATAATCCTGGAGGAGATGGACATAAAAGTAGAAATTTAGCATTTAATTATAATAAGATTAAAAATTCTATAGATAATAATGAAATTATATTAGATAATCATGAAAATTCAAATGGATATTTGAACATATCTAAAAAAATAAAAGAAAATGGTTATATAACAGCAGACCAATTTAAAGTGTTTTTAAATTATATAAGTCAACCAGCGTATTTAGAGTCAATTAACGGAATACCAATAACGAGGGAAAAACATGTAATCCAATTAATTCTAGGTATAATTAATGCTCAAGCATGTTTTTATAGATTTTTTGAAGATTTATGTATATATACTAAAAACCCAAAAGATGAAATTGAAAAACTATTACATTGGACTAATAATGATATTAGAGATGTATTAGTTAGATGTTGTGGTTTCCATAAAATCGAATCAATGCTCGAAAAAACAATTACAACCAGTTGTATAAATTATGAAATCGAATTCGAGGAATATGTAAATAATGGATGGCAAATAGAATTTATACCCCCATTTATTATTGATGAAGATAACCATTGTTTAAAAGAATATCCAGAAGATCTTTTAGTTATAAGGAGATTATTGAAAACTATCTAGTTTTATTTAGTAAATTTGTGAAATTCATGATAATTGTATGATTAACGTAGTATTATATTAAAATCAATTGAAAAAAAATTTTAACTTAAATTTGATAATAATAAGAACAAGGTATATTGGTGATTGCCTTGTTTTATTGTATATAAAATGATAAAATACAAATAATTAAAAAGGAGGTAATTTATGTTTAAACTAGTTTCAAAATATGAACCAAATGGAGACCAACCAGAGGCAATAAAAGAGCTTGTTGAAGGAATAAATGAAGGAAAAAGAGACCAAGTCCTTTTGGGTGCAACAGGTACAGGTAAAACATTTACTATTGCTAATGTTATTGCAAAAACAAATAAACCAACATTAGTTCTTGCTCATAATAAAACTTTAGCTGGTCAATTATATTCCGAATTAAAAGAATTATTTCCTGAAAATCGTGTTGAGTATTTTGTATCTTATTATGATTATTATCAACCAGAAGCATATGTGCCATCAAGTGATACATATATTGAAAAAGATGCAAGTATAAATGATGAAATAGACGAATTAAGACATTCAGCAACAAGTGCGTTACTTACTCATGATGATGTAATCGTTGTTTCAAGTGTATCTTGTATATATGGAATAGGAGATCCTGATGATTATAAAAATCATATGTTAATTTTAAATAAAGGAGATATTATTTCAAGAAATGATTTATTAAATAGATTAATTGATATGAATTATGAAAGAAATCAAATTGATTTTCATAGAGGAACTTTTAGAGCTAATGGAGATACAATTGATATAGTTCCAATTGCTGAAAAGAAAAATGGAATACGTATTGAATTATTTGGTGATGAGGTAGATAGAATAAGTGAATTTGATATTTTAACCGGTACAATCATTAAATCTAAAAAAAGTGTAACTTTATTTCCAGCAACACACTTTGTAACAAATAAAGATAAATTAGAAGAAGCTTGTAATAGAATTGAAGATGAACTTCATAAAAGAAGTAAAGAATTAATTGATAATCATAAACTTCTTGAAGAACAAAGACTTAGAGAAAGATGTATCTATGATTTGGAAATGTTAAGAGAAACAGGATTTTGTCATGGAATAGAAAATTATTCAAGACATCTTGCTTTAAGAGATGAAGGTGAAACTCCATCAACATTAATTGATTTTTTTCCTAAAGATTTCTTGCTTGTAATTGATGAATCTCATGTTACTGTTCCTCAAATAAGAGGTATGTATAATGGAGATAGAATGCGTAAGCAAACACTTGTTGATTATGGTTTCCGTTTACCAAGTGCTATGGATAACAGACCTTTAAAATTTGATGAATTTAATGAAAAACTTAATCAAGTAATTTATGTTTCAGCAACACCTGGTGATTATGAACTTGGACTTGTTGATGGTAAGTGTGTTGAACAAATCATTAGGCCTACTGGTTTACTAGATCCAACTATTGAAGTTAAGAAAACTGAAGGTCAAATAGATGATTTAATTGAAGAAATAAGAAAGCGTATTGCTAAAAATGAAAGAGTACTTGTTACAACTTTAACAATACGTATGGCTGAAGAATTAACATCTTATTTAAAAAGTGTTGGTATAAAAGTTCAATATCTTCATAGTGAAGTTCATACTTTAGAAAGATTAAAAATTATAAGAGAATTAAGAATGGGTAAATATGACTGCTTAGTTGGTATTAATTTACTTAGAGAAGGAATTGATTTACCAGAAGTTTCATTAATTGCCATAATGGATGCAGATAAACAAGGATTCTTAAGAAGTGATAGATCATTAATCCAAATAATTGGTCGTTGTGCAAGAAATGCAAATGGACATGTAATAATGTATGCAGATACAATAAGTGATTCTATGAAGATTGCAATTGAAGAAACTAAGAGAAGAAGAAGTATTCAAGAAAAATACAATTTAGATCATGGTATTACACCTAAAACAATTATTAAAGAAATAAAAGAAGTTATAAGTAATACAGATGAAGAAAAGATTATTGAAAACAAGAAAATGAATAAAAAAGATAAAGAATTAATTGCATCTAATATTGAACAAGAAATGAAAGAAGCAGCTAAGAATTTGGACTTTGAAAGAGCAATGGAATTAAGAGATATTTTATTTGAATTAAAGAGTGAATAACTCTTTTTTTTATCTTTTAAATGTGTTATTATCTTTATAGAATAAGGAAGTGTTTTATGAAAAATGTAAGTTATGAAAATAAGTTAGTTTTAAGTTTTATTGATTTTGTATTATTTATAATGAAGTGGCTTTCTCTTTCAATATGTGTTGTTATTTCAGCATTAACTATTGGACTACTTATTATGAATTTAATTGAAAATGCCACTACACCAAGTAATTTCTTCATATCAATGGTATCAGCAATTACATCTTATTCATTTGCTGATGCAAGTACTGTTATTGAAATTATTGGAAAAACTAAAGCTTTAATTGGTACAGTTGGTTTAGGTTTTGCTGTTTCAGTTAATTATGCATTACTTTATATGATTACTACAGATTTTAGAGTTGTATTTAAATCATTTGCAAATGGTAATATTTATACTAAAGATAATATTTTAATACTTGAACGCATTATTCCTAAAACTTTATTACTTGCATTTTTCTTACCAGTAATCAAATTTTTATTAGTTATAAGTGTAGGTATGTTAGATTTTGCAGATGTTAATGTAAGTGGACTTTTATTTGTGTTTATTGCAGTTATTATTAAAATGCTTCTAGAAAATGGTTATAATTTAAGTAAAGAACTTGATAAAAAAGATTTAGAGTTATCTGATTTAAAAGCTTCTAAAACTGAAGAAGTTATAGCTGATATGAAAAAGAATTTAAAAGAAGAAAAAGTAGAAGAAAAAAATACACATAAGAAAAAAAGATATTATACAAATAAAGCTAAATAGAATTGGAGGGTATTATGGAACCTATATATGTTTTTGGTCATAAGAATCCAGATACAGATTCAGTATGTGGAGCAATTTCTTATGCTTATTTAAAAAATAAACTTGGTGTTAAAGCTGAACCAAGAGTAATTGGAGAAATAAATAAAGAAACTGAATATGTTTTAAAGTATTTTAAAACTGAAGTTCCACATTATTTAAATGATGTAAAAGTTCAACTTAAAGATGTTAATTTTCATAAAAATTATTTACTTAATGAAAATAAACCAATAATTGATGCTTTTAATGTAATGAATTTAAATGCTATAACTGGACTTCCTTTAGTAGATGATAATAAAAAATTTAAAGGCTATGTTTCGTTAAAAGAAATAGCAGCAGATATGATTTATAATGAAAATTTACTTGTTGATACAGATTTTATTAATTTAGTAAATGTATTAGAGGCAAAAGAGTATTTAAAATATGATGAACATATAACAGGATATGCTCATGCAGCAACATTCGATGATGAAACCTTTATAAATAATATTGAACTTGATAAAGAATCAATTTTAATTGTTGGAGATCGTGAAAAATTAATTGAACATGCAATTAATAAAGGTGTAAAAATGATTATTTTAGTAAAGAATAGACCTTTATCAAGTAGATTAAAACATCTTGCAGTTAAGAATAAAATAAATGTTATTATTTCACCAAAAAGTTCATTCAAAGTTGCTCGTGTTTTATGTTTAGCAAATCCAATTAAAACAATTAAAAGAGGACAAGAAACAATATACTTTAATGAACAAGATTATTTAACTTATTTTAATGATGAAACAAGTAAACTAAAACATACTAATTATCCAATTGTTAATAATAAGGGTGTTTGTTTAGGAATGCTTAGAACAATTGATGCACATGAAGTAAAAAGAAAGAAAGTTATTTTAGTAGATCATAATATGACAAGTCAATCAATTGATGGATTATATGAATCTGAAATACTTGAAATAATAGATCATCATAATATTGGGGATATTAATACAAGTGCACCAATTAATTTTAGAAATATGTCAGTTGGTTCAGTAAATACAATTATTTATTTAATGTATAAAGAAAATGGAATACGTATACCTCAAAATATAGCAGGTCTTATGTTAAGTGGTATTATTTCTGATACTCTTTTATTACAAAGTCCAACTACAACTGAACTTGATAAAGTTGTTGCAAGTACTTTAGCTCATACGGCAAAACTTAGTATGAAAAAATATGGACTTGATATGTTAAGTAGTGGAGTAGACATAAAAGGATTTACTGCAAATGAAATAGTTTATCGTGATTTTAAAACATATAAAATAAATGATCATTCCATGGCAATTGGTCAAGTATTTACAACAGATTATAAAATGTATAAAGAAAGAGAAAATGAATTAGTTGAAGAATTAAATAGACTTGCAGCTAATAATTCATTCTCAGTATGTGCGTTATTTGTAACAAACTTTTTAACAAATGATTCAAATATTTTATACTCAGAAAATTCTAAACGTATTTTAGAACAAGCATATAATATAAATGAACTTCATGAAGGTGATGTTATAAAGAATGTTGTATCAAGAAAGAAACAAATGGTTCCATGTATAATGGATGTTGTTGAACATTTATAGGTTATAGTATGGATGAAAAAGATAAATTAGATAAACTAAATGAAGTAAATGATCTTGTTAAAGTAGAGGTTAGAAACAAAAATGAAAGTAAAATAGTTTTGATTCTTGCCCTTATAGGAATATTAATACTTATAGTGTTTATTCTTGAACTTCTAGTTTTGAATAAATAGTAATAAAAAAGCCAATTTATTAATATAATATTGTAGGCAAATTTGATTTTTTTACATAAATTTGCTATAATTAATTTGTGTGGTGCATTATGCTAGTCATTACACTATTTGAAGGTAGGGCTAAAAATCTACCAATTGTACAAATGAGACTTCATATGTTTGCTTCTTCTGCCCAAGTTGGGGTGGATATATGATTTAAAATTTAAGGATACCTCATAATGGCATATGAAATATTCCTTTTATTGCCTCACTTATACAAATAATGATTAACGTACATGATGTGAGTGATTACTAGGGATATTATTTGAAATAGTAATTGCAAAAGCATATAAGGATAGTCACTTATGTTAGGGAAAACCTCTAGCGTGTATATATCGTAGGTATTAAAGTGCGGACTAAGTGGTAATCGAGTAGTTAGCTTGGCAACAACTAACTGCATTATTTAAAACGAAAGTGCTCTAGGGTAACCGCAAGTATAATGTAGAGAAATTCAACTCGACCAAAGCCGTAAAATTGATTTATAATATACCATACAGTAAATGACTTTAAATTGGGGGAATGCCAAGTTAAAGTTTTTTTTTGCAAATTTTTAATATTTAGATATAATTATAATGGAGTGTGAAATATGAAAAAAGATTATTGGATTTTAAAAGTATTTATAATTACTTTTATTTTATCTATTTGTTTTAGTTTTATTACGAATATAATGAGTGCCTCTTTTAATTCAATTATTTTAATAGTTATTCTTTTATGTGTAATCGCTATTGGAATAATTTTTGATATAGTTGGTACTTCTTGTATGAGTGCTAATGAATCTTCATTTCATTCAATAGCAAGTAAGAAAATAAGTGGAGCAAAAGAAGCAATAAATATGCTTAAAAATAGAAATAAAATATCTAGTATTTGTAATGATATTATTGGAGATGTATGTGGAATTATCTCTGGTGGTTTAGGAGCAGTTATAGCTATTTCAATTGCATCAACAACTGGTTTAAATAATGTTTTAGTATCAGTTATAACTTCAGCAATTGTTTCTTCTCTTACTGTTGGTGGTAAAGCTATATTTAAAAATATAGCTATTAAAAATGCTGATAAAATTATTTTTACTGTAGGTAAAATAAAACATTTTTTTAGGGTGAAATAATGAGAAGAAACATTTTATTAATAAGTACCATTTCTTTATTTTTATTAGATCTTTATTTTATATTAAGTGGATGTTCTAAAGGAATAGATTCAAATGTAGCAATATTTTTTGCAAATCACAATAATATTGTTTTAACAAATATATTTAAATTTATATCATTTATTTGTAGTCCCAAATTTATGATTTTAGTAAATGTATGTTTATTTATTTTTATTGTTTTAAAAAAGAGATATAAATTATTTTTAATAAATGTTGCTAGTATAGCAAGTGTAATAGTAAATAATATAATAAAAATTATTATAAAAAGAGAAAGACCTAATTTTCTAGTTTTATCGAATGAAACAAGTTATTCATTTCCTTCAGGTCATTCAATGATTTCTATTTTATTCTTTGGAAGTATAATTTATTTAGTAAATAAGTATAATATAAAATATAAAAAAACAATAACTATTTTATTAAGTATATTTATTATTTTAGTTGGATTAAGTAGATTATATTTAGGAGTACATTTTTTAACAGATGTAATTGGCGGTTATTTGTGTGGTTTTATTGCTTTAATAATTATTATTATGATTTTTGAAAGGGTTGAGAAAAAATGAAAGCACTTATTACAGGAGCATCAAGTGGTATAGGTAAAGATATGGCAAGATATTTAAGTTCACTTGGATATGATTTAATATTAGTTGCTAGAAGAAAAACTTATTTAGAAAACTTAAAAAAAGAATTATCTACTAATGTAAAAATAATACCTTATGATTTAGCAGTTCAAGATAACTTAGATAATCTTTGGAATGAAGTGAAAGATGAAGATATAGATTTACTTATTAATAATGCTGGTTTTGGTTTGTTTGGAGAATTTGATAAAACAGATTTAGACCGAGAATTTGAAATGATTGATGTTAATATTAAAGCTCTTCATTATTTGACAAAGAAATTTTTAATTAAATTTAAAAAAGAAGATAAAGGAAGAATTTTGAATGTGGCATCTTCAGCTGGCTTTATGGCTGGACCAAAACTAAGTACTTATTATGCTAGTAAAAATTATGCTTTACGATTAAGTGAGGCTATTTATGAAGAATTAAAAGTAGCAAAAAGCAATGTTCATATTTCTTGTTTATGTCCAGGTCCAGTTGATACAGAATTTAATAAAGTTGCTCATGGTGAATTTCATACAAAATCTTTAACAAGTGAATATGTTGCTAAATATGCAATAGATCATTCTTTAAAAAACAAGTTATATATAATACCAAGTTTTAGAATGAAAGCAGCAATATTTTTAACTAGATTAGTTCCTAGAAAATTGCTTTTAAAAATAACTTATCAGATTCAAGATAGAAAAACTAGATAAGTTTTTTTATGTAAAGCAATTAATTTAATACGTTTAAAATAAAGTCATTATGCTATAATTTTAATATAGGAGACGATTATATGAAATGTGTAAAATTAGTTGATAAAAAAAGTTTAGTAAAAGGAGAAATTGATTATCCTGTTAAAGATGGTAAAAGGGTTGTTATTGAAGTTATAAAAGCAGGAATATGTGGAAGTGATTTACATAACTGGAATAATGGAGAACCTAAAGACTTGGTTATGGGTCATGAATTTTCAGGTATTGTAGTTGATCCTGGAAGTAGAAAAGATTTGAAAGTAGGAGATCATGTAACTGCTTTACCTATTTCTCCATGCAACGAATGCTTTGCGTGTAAATCAGGTAATCTTCAATATTGTGCTCATACTTGGGAAAATGCTTTAGGTCTTTCTTTAACAAATCCAGGAGCCTATTCAGAAGAAATTAGTGTTACACCAGAATGTGTTGTTAAAATGAAAGATAATATTTCTTTTGAAGAAGGCGCAATGGTAGAACCAACAGCTGTTGGTCTTCATGCAATTCATTTAGCAGATATTAAAGTAGGAGATAAAGTTCTTATAATTGGTGGAGGAATTATAGGACTTGTAAGTGCAATGTTTGCTCGTATGGAAGGCGCAAGTTTAGTAGTTATATCTGAAACAAATGAAGCAAGAGGAAAGAAAGCCTTAAATTTAAAAGTAGCTGATGAATATATTCATGCTGATGAAAACTTTATAGCTGAATGTATGAAAAAAACAAATGGTGGATTTGATGTTGTAATAGACTGTTGTGGAAATGAACCAGCAGTTACAAGTGCAATGATGGTAACTCGTGCAGGTGGAACTATAGTTCTTGCTGGAGTTGCTGAAAAACCTATAACTATTCCAACTATTATTGGAGTTTTACATGAATTAACTATTAAAGGTTCAATTGCTTATACTGAAAATGAATTTAAAACATGTGTTGATTTGATTGCTAATAAACGTATTGATGTAATGAAATTTGTGGATAAAGTTGTATCTTTAGATGAAGTTCAAAGTGCTTTTGAAGAATTAACAAGTGGAGTGAGTCCTTCTGTTAAAATTTTAATAGATCCTAAAAAATAGACCATTTGGTCTTTTTTGTTTACAATTTTTTATTTTTGTTATATTATATAGAGCGCGGTGATAAGTATGGCTTTAAATAATAAAGTTTATAAATATATTAAAGGATTTGAAGACTATATAGCTGAAGCAAATTATAATCCTATTAAAGTTATGGGTTTATTTGATTACTATGAGTTTGATAAAAGTAAACTAGAAGAAGAAAAAAATGAATTTATTTCGTATATAAAGAATAACTTTTATTTTTTACCGACTGAAGTGAATAATATTCTGTGTATAAATTATTTAGATTTAGCAATATTAAATGCTAATGATGAATCTAAATGGGTAGAATTAACGAGTTATGATAATCTACTTGTTTTGGATAAATTTTTTACATTACTTGTATATTATGGTTTTATAAAATTTGATATGTATGATTTTTGCGGTATTCTTGAATATTATAAAAGCTTAATTAAGAATGGATATAAATTAAATATGTTTTTAGATGGAACTGAATATATTGAAGGCATAAAAGATTATACAGATTATATTTGTAAAAATGTCTTAGAACAAATAAATTTTAAATTGAATGAACAAAATTTTGAATTAAAAAAATAGGCTTGGCCTATTTTTTTAGTTTGTTTACTGTTTCCACTAAATTTTCTTTTCCAAAAGCATTTAATACTTCAATAGGAACAGCAAATATAATTGTATTTGATTGATCTGATGAAATATCATTTATAGTTGCAAGTGTTCTTAAGTGAAGAGCTCCTGGACTTTCAGACATAACTCTAGCAGCTTCAGCAAGGTTTTCTGCTGCTTCTTTTTCACCAGTTGATTTAGTTATAACAGCAAGTTTTTCTCTTTCGGCTTCAGCAACTCTTGCAATTACTCTTTGCATTTCTGCAGGTAATTTAACATCTTTAAGTTCAACGTTTTCAACTTTTATTCCCCAAGGGTCAGTTGCTTCATCAATGATCTTACAAATTTCTTCACTAATTTTATCTCTTCTAGCAAGAAGTTCATCTAATGAAACGGCACCAACAGCATTACGCATTGTTGTTTGAGCTAATTGAGAAACTGCATATTGAAATCTTTCAACAGCTATAACCGCTTTAGCAGCATCAAATACTTTATAATAAATAACAGCATTAATCCTTATTGATACATTATCTTTAGTTATAGCATCTTGTTCAGGAACATCAACAGCTTTAGTTCTTATATCAACTTTTGAAACTGTATTGATAATTGGCCAAACAATATTCCAACCTGGCATAAGTATTTTACTGAATTTACCACAAGTAAATAAAATACCTCTTTCATACTCATTAATTTGTCTAATTGAACTTAAAATTAAAACAACTATAATTCCAATTATAATAAATAAAATATACATAAAATCCTCCTTAGTTATATTGTATAACTTAAGTGTCAAAAATACAACAAACATTGACTTTTATTCTAGAGTGAATTAATATTTAATTAGAAGGGTGTGTTAATGTGAATAATAGCATAATTTATAAACTTATTTGTTCAACAGCTATCTTTTTATTAGGAATGATTTATTTATCTTTTCCAACATATTATGGAATATTAGAAATGAGTAAAATAGAAACAGGTAATCTATTTATTAGTTTTACAATTATATATTCTCTTTTAAATTTAGCAATTTACTTTATCAATAGAGATGAAAATGGTAATAATTTAGTTATATCTATAATGGCTTTAATAACTTGTTTTATATCTTATTTTTTACCATATTTTATGAATGGTTTTTTAGTAGTTCCAATTAGTATTATGATTCTTTTATTTTTAGTTACTTCATATAGAGTAGTTGAAATATTTAAAATGAAAGAGAAAAAAGATAATTATTATTATGTAGAAAGAATACTTGTAATTATTTTAAATTGCTTTGGTATAATTTTATCTTTTAATATGTTAAATGATTATGTATTGCAAACAATTATGTTAGGTTTTATAATATCTGTATTTGGTATGTATGACTTTGTAAATGTTAGTTTTAGAGAAGTAATGCATAACAAAAAATTTGTAAAAGGAATTAAATAATATGAAAGTTGTAAATGATTTTTTTGAGTATGAAATCCTTGATATGAAAAAAGGAGAAAAGCTAGAAAATTGGAATGGAATAAAATTACTTAGACCAGATCCTCAAATAATATGGGATAAATCTGTAGATAATAATTTATGGAATAGTTATGATGCTAGATATGAAAGAAGTAAAAGTGGAGGAGGAATGTGGCAAATAAAAAATAAAAACATTCCTTATTCATGGCAAATACATTATAAAGATTTAACTTTTAATTTAAAACTTATGGGTTTTAAACATACTGGTTTATTTCCTGAACAAGCATATAATTGGAATATTTTAAGAGATAAAATAAAAGATGCTAAAAGAGATGTTAAAGTTCTAAATCTATTTGCTTATACTGGTGGAGCAAGTGCTGCTGCTTTAAGTGCTGGAGCAAGTGTTGTTCACGTTGATTCATCTAGAGGTATGGTTGACTGGGCTAAAGAAAATGTAAATGCTTCTAACTTAAGTGATAGACCTATTAGATTTATTGTTGACGATGTTTTAAAATTTGTTGAAAGAGAAATTAGAAGAGGTAATAAATACGATATTATTATAATGGATCCTCCTTCATTTGGAAGAGGTACCAATAAAGAGGTATGGAATATTGAAACTAGTCTTTATGATTTAGTTAGTAAATGTACTCAAGTTTTAAGTGATGATCCAATAATGTTTTTAATAAATTCATACACAACTGGATTATCTATGAGTGTATTAAAAAATATTTTAATGCTTACAGTATCTGAAAAGCATAATGGATTTATTGATGTAGATGAAGTAGGCTTACAAATGAAAAATAGTGATTTAGTATTACCTTGTGGTATTTACGCTAGATGGGAAAAAGAAAAGACGAAGAATTAATCTTCGTCTTTATTATATATTGAATCGTCATCTTCTAATGTATCTGTATCACTGAAGAATGATTCAAGTGATTTATCTATATCATCAAGTTCACTTGGAATTTCTTCTAAAGTAAACTCATCATCTTTTTTATCTTCTTTTTGTTCTTCATCTTCATCGTTTTGTTCTGCTAATATAAATTCTTCATCATTGAATTCATCATTCTTTTTTTCATTCTCTTCTGTATCTTCTTGAACTTCAGTTTCTTTTTCATCTTCTTGTTTTTCTTCTTCATTTTCTTCTATAGAAGCATCATCTTCATCTATTTCTTTAGTCATATCAAATTCAATATCATTTAAATCAACAAGTGGTTCTTCAGATTCAGCACTATTGATAATTGCATCAGCATCATCAAAGTATGAACATAAATTATCTTTATTTTCATTAGCATAATCGATAATTTCATTTAATGATCTTCTATAATATTCTTCAGAATCACAAATTTTAACATAGCAACTTTCTAAAGCAGTTTTTTCTTGAGTTAAAGTAACTAATTTTTCTTTAACTTTTTCAGCTTTTTCTACTAACTCGTTCATACTTGCTTTATCTTTAATTATTTTTCTTTTTCTTTCTTCTATTTTTAAAGAAATTTCTTTATTAGCAGCTACTAGGATATTAGCAAGTTCATCATCTTTGAATCTTTCAACTAATTTTTTATAGTCTTCAGAAAAACCTTCAATATCAGAATTCATTTTCTCAACTTTTTCTTTTGCTAGAAAAAAGTCTTTTTTATATTTTCTTACTTTTGAAAGCTCTGCATTTATTTCTTTATCATTTGCTTTTAATTTCTTTTCATATTCTTTTTTTATAGTCTCTAAGTTTTCTATAATGCTTTCTAATTTTGCGTTAGTTTCGCTTACTAAATTATCCATATTTAAAACCTCTCTATTCTCAATATGAATTATAACAAACTTAATTATGTTTGTAAATCTTTTTTACATATTAAAAAAATTTCTATTGACAAAATAATTTTTGTAATTTATACTTAAGTTACTTAGTAGGGTAGTTGACTAAGTTTTGAAATTAATTTGTAATTATTAATCCAAACAGTAATTACAAACATTTCTTTTACTGTATATTATGTATTAGGAAATATGGCTTGAAGCCTCTTTCCTCTTAGATACATAAAATACACGATTTTACTTAGTTTAGGAATATTAGGACGGGATGTTTTAGTTTTCCTTTTACCCAGATGTCAATAGGGATCTTATCTATACTAAGTGTGTACGTACATTGAGAAAGAAAACTCGATTATTAGATAAGCAAACTTTGATCGTGAACTGACATTCACAGTTAGGGTTTGATCTTCAAACTAGAAAATATGTAGTTGTCAGCTACATATTTTTTTTATGAAAAAATATATTATTATTTTATTGCAAATAAATAACTGGTTTGATATACTTTATATAGAATAGGATGGGATTAATTTATGAGAAAGAAATATATTTTATGTATTTTTTCTCTGTTAAGTTTTTTTCTTTTGATGTCTAATGTATCTGCTGCAGAAGATACGACATGTAATTATGACTCTCGTGCATATTTAAATAAGCTTGCATCAAATGTAAAAGCATCGTATGACTTTAAATATGAAAGTGATGGAAGTGTAAGTTTTGATATTTCAATATTTAATATAGTCGATGATTTATATGTTGCTTATAGAGCAGATAGTGGTTCAGAAGAAAAAGTTTTTGCTAGTATGGCAAGTGATGGAACTTATACTTTTAATGTTAAAGATACTGATAATATTATTACTTATACCTTTGTTGTTAGAAGTATGAAGTTTGGATGTTCACATGATATTAGAATATTTACATTAACTAAACCTAGAAAGAATCCTTATAGTGATATGGACATTTGTAAATATGAAGAATTAGAAGATTATTTCTATTGCCAAAAATGGGTTACTCAAAAAATAGAGGGAACAGAAAGTGAAATAATAGCAAAAATAAAAGCTAAAAGAAAAGGTATAAAAAAGACTACTACAACAAGATGCATAGAATGTGAAAAAGAAGAGAAAGAAAAAGAATTAAAAGATACTTATATGAAAAGAAGAACTCTTCTTATTGGTTCTCTTTCAGCAGGAATACTAATTGATCTAATAGCAATAGTAGTAATGATTATTAGAATAAGGAGGTATAGTATATGAAAAAGTATAAAGAACATAAGAGATTTAAAAGAGAATATATTCCAGTTATCATAGCTTTTTTAATTTTAATTGGTCTTGTTACTAGTTTAGTATTAGTAATAAAAAATAAAAAAACCGATTTTGAAGTTAAAATTGATGAAAAAATTGAAGATACTGATGAAATAGCAGTAGATACTAAAAATACTAAATGTAATAATGAACTTTCAGATAAATTAAAGACAAGTGCTAAAAATGTTAATATTTCTTATATAGCTAAAAAAATGGTAGCAGGTACAGGAATTGATCTTGATACTGAAGGAATGCCAGAAATTGATCTATATGATTATGGATTTGAAATTACTATTAAAGGAATAAGCGAAGATGTTTATGTTGTAGTTAAAAATGATTATTCAACTGATGTATTTACTTACCACTATAGTGATACAGAAAATGGTACTAAAGTATTTCAAAGTTTTGCAAATGATGAAAGTGTAACATTTACTTTTGAAATAAAATCTGAAAATGAAAATTGTAAAGATGAAGTTTATAGAAAAGTTTCACTTACAACTCCTATATATAACGGATATTCAGAAATGGAATTTTGTAAGGATAAAGATGATTTAGATATTTGTAAACAATTTACAGTTGATAAAATTACAAATGATGGTTTTGTAAAAGGATTAGAAAACTATAATAATAAGAATAATAATAGTAAAGATAATACTGATGAAAATAATAAAACAAATATATTTAAAGAAAATAAATATGTATTTATTATTGGTGGTACAGTAATAGTAATAATTGGGGTTGCTGCTGCTTGGATACAAATTAAAAAGAAAAGGAGTAAGCAAATATGAAAAAAATAGTTTTTAGTGTTTCTTTATTAATTTTAACAATTTTCTCTTTTAGTAATGGTACTTTAGCAGATTCTATTAAGAAAACTAATCAAGCGAAAGTTGTTGTTAATAATTTAGGACCCAGTGGCGTAACAGTTGGTGGAGAAAATTTAATAACTTATACATTTGATGTTAGATATAATGGAGTTAAGTTTAAAGGATATTGTTTGGATATTTCTTATAATGCTAGTAAGAATTATAGCTATACTTGTTCTCCTGACAATTCAAGATCAGCTAAAGCTATTGCTTATATTTTTGAACATCCAACAAATGATACACTTGATTCGTTGGCTATTCGTATGATTGCTGTATTAGAAAATGGTAATAAATCTGCAAAAGGAAAAGAATTGTACTTGGTTAGATGGTTACAAATTAAAACTGGTTTATATTCTGCTTCAAGGTTTACACCGGATGAATTAAGAATTACTGGTGATAGTTTATTAGAAGCGGCATTTAGTAAAGCTCAAGAAGCAATTTCATATGCTAAATCAGCATCTTCTTTAAAAAATTCATTTGAGTTTACTAATAAACAAGAGAGTGGTAAACAAGTAACATATACAGTTAAATCAAAACAAAAATTAAAGAAAAATCAAGTTGCATTTACTTGTGAAGGATGTAATGTAGTTGACTATAGTTGGGAAGATGGAGGAACTCAAGGTAAAATAACAATTGAGGATACGAAAGATGATTGCAGTTATGTAATTAATGCTTATTATCCAGGAAGTCAAGTTATAGCATGCGATTGTGGTCCAGACTGTCAAAGAATTGCAATTTCAGCAGCTAGTGCTGGAGATGAGGAAGTTGATACAACTGGAACTCCAACTCAATATTTTGCTGATACCTTAGAAAAAGCTGATTATTGTAAAGAAGCAAACAAATGTAGTGAACCTGTTCCAGAGCCTGTTGCTAATGTTAACAATTGTTGTGAATCAGATATGGTTTCAACAGTAAAAGAACCTACATTAAATGAACTATTCTGTAGAAATGAAGATTTACAAGTAGACTATTTTAATGATAAACCAGGAAATCAAAAATATATTGAATATAATTCTGAATTAACTGGTGAAGATGAAAAATATTGTAAAATGTATTGTACTGAAGATTTATTTGCTCAAATACCTGGAGCATTAACTGCTACTAATGGTAAATATTTCAAACTTGCAACTTATAGTATAAAATTAAATGATGGAACAGTAACTGTTGGAGATCAAGAAGCACCTTATGTTAATTCTAAAAAGAGATGTCGTATAAAAGTTCAATATGATGCTTGGTTAAAAGATTATCAAGCAGAAGTTGATAATGAAATTGAACAATTTAATATATATCAAGAAAATTCAGCAGGTTATGAATTATATCAAGATGCAGTTGATCAAAAGAAAACGATTAATTTATCAGATGTTTCTGTTAAGTGTAGTGCTGAAGAAGGAAAAACTGATGATTACGATGTTGGTCCATATAGTTATGATGATTTCACTTTTAAAATAAATGAAAAATATAGATATCGTAAAGTAAAAATAAAAGGCGAATTAAGAAATACTTATAAAAGCGAAGAAGTAATTGATAATGGAATGGACGAGAAAACACATCGTGAAAAATCTTACTGGGCGGATACGTTAGAAGATGTTATAAAGGCAATCCAAAAACAACAAGAAAAAAATGGAAAAGTTGCTGGAAAAGTAAAAGATGGAACAATTCCAGGAACTGATGTACCAAAATATAGATATTATTATTGGTCTTGTACCACTTCTAGCGATGCAGAAAAGTTATTGAGCTTGGCAAGTGAGATTGAAAATGTAGAAAAAGTGAGAACTGAATTTAAAAATACGAGAGAAGCTGCTAAAGAAAGTTATAATGCTTCAGTTAAAAAGATAAAGGAATTACAAAAAACATTAACTAGATGTGATTATTACTTCAATAAGAATTCTAAGTTTGATGGTGAAAATAATGTAACATATGGTGGTACTAGTGGAACAACTGATTTATATAATGTAATTACTACAATGTCGACATTTAAATATACTCAAGTATATCAAGATGATTATGGTAATCCAAAAGAAGCTCAAGTAAGTGTTCTTTATGAACAAAATTGCCAAAAGAGATTAGATGAAGAACTTTCTGATGGACACGTGTTTGCAAATTCTGAACAACAAGGTAGTGGTAATTATTCTACTATATACAGTAAATCTGGAAATATTGAAGATATGATTGTATTTGGTAAAGAACTTGGTGGAGAATTAGAATATAGTCATAAAGATGCATCATTACCATTAACAACATATTATAAAAAATTCTTAGCTGAACAAAAATATGAAGCAAACAAACTATTCTGGCATGATGGAAAATATATTTCTGAATGTACATGGAAGAGAGCAAATGTTGATAAATACACAATTGACTCAGATGGTTCTGTTATTGAAACAGATCCAAATGATCCTGATTCACCAATTTATAGACTTGTACCAAGAGGAGAAACTTATAATTATGAAAGTAAATTAATTAATTATACTGACCACTCATATTTATTTACTTATTCAACTTCTTACGATGGTAAATTTGAAACATATTGGAATTTACATGGTATGGGAGAAAATGGTAAATTTGATACATATTTTGAAAAAGGTGGTACTACATGTGCAGCACAAAATCCTGGAGACGCTGAGTTATTTACTTGTGTATTAAAAGGATTCCATGGAGGTTCATTCTATGGATGCTGTTGTGGAGATGGAAATGGAGTAACATATAAAACGGATTCTTGTGAATCTTATGATGATAAAGCAGTATTATATGACTTCAAAATAATAGATCCTGCTAAAGTATTCCCAGCTAGCACTGATGGATATGCTGATAACTGGAAAACAGAAACTGGTCGAGCAGCTCAAAAGGCTATTGAGGAATTAGGTGCTAACTTAAATACTTATAGCCCTAAGGAATTATCATATTCATTTAGATTAACACCAAATGACATGAAGCAAATTAAACAATACAATGCAGCTTTAAATGGTTATGGTGGATATACAGATAATAATTTAGAGTGTGATTGTTCTGCTGGACAAGGTGATAAAGATAATGGTAAGAGTTGTGTTCAATGTAAGAGTAGATTCTTAACTAACTTAGCTGATGGAAAAATTCTTACTGGAAGTGATTTATCAAATGTATGGAACAGAAGTGATAAAACTCTCCAACAAGTAAGAGATAGTAATATTAAATGGGCGGTGAATAAATAATGAAAGAGAGTCTTTGGGGATATTGGATAGTAGTTTTAGGAATTTCAATAGTAGGTGTTATGGTTGTACTTCATAACTATACAACTACTAGTGAACAAGACTACTACTTGATTAAAGAAGTTTTGGAAGCATCAATGAATGAGTCTGTAGACTTTTCTTTCTACCGTGATACTGGAAGACTAAAAATGAATGCTGAAAAATTTGCAGAAAACTTTGTAAGAAGATTTTCGGAAACAGTAAATATTAATAAAATATATGATTTGAATTTTTATCAAATCTATGAAGAACCTCCTGCAGCAAGCGTAGAGGTAATTACTAAAACAAATAATAGTTCTTTTGGTAATTCAAAAGAGTCTAATGTTGAAAATACAAATATTGTTAACCGTGTTTCTGGTATTCTTTATACAACTAAAAATGCTGGTTATGATGACAACGGTTATCAATATAGTGAGGAATTTTGTACTAAAAAATGTGGATGGTAAAACATCTGCATTTTTTTTATTTTCTTTCATAGTATTAATTAGAAAGGAAAAAAATAATTATGGAAACATTAAAAGTATCAAGTAAATCTAATCCAAGTAAAGTAGCAGGAGCTATTGCAAATGTTTTTAGAAATACTGGATCAGTTGAAATTCAAACGATAGGAGCTGGAAGTTTAAATCAAGCAATTAAAGCTGTATGTATAGCTAGGGGATTTGTTGCTCCTAGTGGAAAAAATTTAGTTGTAGTTCCTGCATTCTCTGATATAACTATTGAAGGAGAAGAGAAAACAGCAATTAAGTTAATTATAGAAGCTAAATAGCTTCTTTTTATTTTCTTTTTTATAAACGTTATAGTATAATAAACTAAAGGAGGAATAATATATGTCTAAAATAGACAAAAACAAGAAAAAAATTATTGCTATTAT
>CAKONX010000006.1 GCA_934098345.1 uncultured Bacilli bacterium | reverse complement strand
GGCACGAGTTATGGCTTGTCTAATCCACCAAGTTGCGTATGTAGAGAATTTATAACCTTTACCAAAATCGAATTTTTCTACAGCTTTCATAAGACCAATATTACCTTCTTGAATTAAATCAAGAAATAAAAGTCCACGTCCAACATATCTTTTAGCAATAGAAACAACTAAACGAAGATTTGATTCTGCAAGTATATTACGAGCTTCTTCATCTCCATTAGCAACACGAACTGATAAATCCATTTCTTCTTCAGGAGTTAAAAGAGATATACGACCTATTTCCTTTAAATACATACGAACTGGATCATTTATATTTACATCTTTAGTTAAATCTTCATCATCTAAAACTATTACTTCTTCTTTTTTTGAACCATCAGACGAAGCTTCATCTTCAGTAATAACACTTATTCCTGCTTCTACAAAGCTATTATAAAGTTGATCTAGAGAATCAGCATCCATATCAAGACCTTGTAATGCTTTCGCAAGTTCTTCAAATGTAATAAATCCTTTCTTTTGACCTTCTTCAATTAACTCTTTTTTTCTTTCATCAAATGTTTTAATTTCTTCTACTTTTTTCACTTAACACACATCCTTCTTTAATTTTGCTATTTCATCAGCTATACTTAGTTTTTCATTAATATCAGTTGTAACTTTTAATTTTTCTTTTAAATTTTTAATTTTATCTTCACATATATTATTTTTAATTTTTTCTATAACACCAACATATTCTAAATCACTTAATTCATTATTAATAAACTCGTCAATAACACTTAGAGCAAGTTCATAAGAATCATTTGAAACTTCATATGAAATAAAATCTGCTATATTAATATAATTGTATTTTATATAAAAAGCAAGCAAATCTGAGGCTAAAGCCATATATTCTTCATTTGGAACAAATGAAAGTTCTTGTTCATAAAGTTTAATATATTTAATGTCATTCATCATATAGTAACAGAGTAAGCTATATATTTGTTCATCTTTTTTCTTTCTTTTTTTTATGTTTATTACTGGTTTTACAACTTCTTTTTTATCAACTTTTATAAGTTTATTTAAAAGAATATTTTTATCAATTCCATAATCACTCACAAGTTTATTAATAGTTAGATCAACTAAAATATCATCTTTACACTTATTTAATTCAGTCAAAATAGAATTAATATAACTTGACACATCATCAACATGATCAAAATTTCTATTCTTTTTAAGTTGATTTAGTTTAAAATCGAAATAAGTAATTGATGCTTTAACTGCTTCATCAAAGGCATCTGCCCCAAATTTAATGATATATTCATCAGGATCTTTTGCACCACTTATCCTTAACACATTGGTAGTTAAACCAGCTTCACTTAAGCTTTCTCCATTTTTTAAAGTAGCTATTTCACCAGCAGAGTCATTATCCATACATAAAACTATTTTTACATTAAGTTTTTTTAATAATTTTATATGTTCTCTAGTTAAAGCTGTACCCATGGTTGCAACAACATTTTTAATTCCACTTGCATAAAGTCTAATTGCATCCATCTGACCTTCAACAATTATCAATGTTTTTAATTTTTTTGCTTCATTAATCGCTCGATGATAATTAAATAAAATCTCACCCTTTTTAAATATAACTGTTTCTTTAGTATTTACATATTTTGCTTCATCACTTTGTTTATATATACGAGCACTTATACCTACAGGTTTACCACTAGAATTATGAATGGGAAAAGTTATACGATTTTTAAAAACATCATAAAGTTTAGCACCTTGATTTACAAGTCCAGTTTCAAGTAATATATTTTCATCAAAACCTTTACTAGTTAATAAATTGCTTAAAACATCTACATTAGATGAAAAACCTATCTCAAATTCATCTATTATTTCATCTGTTATATTACGATTTTGCAAGTATTTTCTAGCATCACTACCATCTTTGCTTCGTAAGTTATTTTGATAATATTTAATAGCAAGATTCATTGCTTCATAATGTTTATCATATTTACTAACCGTTTTTATTCCTTCACTTAATGTAATACCAATTTTTTCAGCAACAATTTTAACTGCTTCAATAAAACTTACATTCTCAAAGTCTTGTACAAAACTAAAGACATTACCAGTCTTATGACAAACAAAACAAGTAAATATACCTTTTTCTTCATTTACTGACATAGAAGGATTATGGTCATCATGAAATGGACAAATACAAAAATAATTACTACCCTTTTTTTCAAGATCTACATAGGAACCAATTATATCTACAATATTAGCTTGTTTTTGAATATCGTTTATCTCTTCATTACTAATACTCGCCATAATTTCACCTTCTAATAATATATTTTACCGATAATATGTCAAATTTCTTCTTTTTTTTATATTTTTTTCAAAAAAAGTAATATTTTTCTTTTATTTTACATATGATAGTTCTTTTTTTAACAAAATTCGTTCTAAATATCATTTAACAGTTGATATTTGGATTACTCTATGCTATCATTTATTTAGTGAGGTACTCACTGGTTATGAATTTATTTCATAATCACCACTTAAAGAGAAGTTTTTACTTCTCTTTTTTATTTCAAGAAAAAAAGCTTTATAAATACCAAAGCTTTTCTCCGTTTTTCATAACAGTTTTAATAATTCCTGAACCAATACATTGTTCGCCTAGATATATAACACAAGCTTGTCCTGGGGTAACAGCAGGTACTTTTTCAGGATATCTAACTCTAATTTCATTATTATCTAAATATTCAAGCATTACTTCATAATCTGGTCCACGATATCTAAATTTAGCAGTTGCAAATGTGGGATGATTCGGACTAATTAAATTAACATCTTCAATAATACACTCATCACTATAAAGAGTTTCTGGATCTTCCCCAAATGCAACATATAATATATTTTTTTCAACATCTTTACCAACAACAAAATGTTTATCTTTAAAACCAGAAATACCCACATTTCTTCTTTGACCAATTGTATAATTCATAAGTCCAGTATGTGTTCCAATTTTTTCACCAGTATCTATATTAATAATATCACCTGGATTTGGTTTTAAATAATTATGTAAAAACTTTTGATAGTTTCTTTCACCAATAAAACATATACCAGTGGAATCTTTTTTCTTAGCAGTTGGTAAATTTATTTTATCTGCAATTTCTCTAACTTCACTTTTTTTTAAATCACCAACTGGAAATAAAACATCTTTTAATTGATCAACTGATACTTGAGCTAAAAAATAAGTTTGGTCTTTATTTGAATCAACACCTCTTAAAAGTTTATTTCCAACAATTCTAGCATAATGTCCAGTTGCAATGTAATCTGCGCCTAACTTTTTAGCTTCTTTTTTAAATAAATCAAATTTTATATACTTATTACACATTAAATCTGGATTTGGTGTTCTCCCCTTTTTTAGTTCATCTAAAAAATAAGTAAAAACATTATCCCAATATTCTTTAATAAAATCAACACGATAAAGTGGTATACCTAAAGACTTACATACTTCTAAAGCATCATTATAATCTTGTTCTTGAGGGCAAATGTTATTTCCTAAATTTGGATTTCCTTCAGTATCATTATTAACTAAAGAATCCCAATTTCTCATAAATAAACCAATAACTTCATATCCCTCTTTTTGAAGTAAATATGCAGCTACTGAAGAATCTACTCCTCCACTCATACCAATAACAACTTTTTTAGCCATCTAAACCACCTCTAACAAGGTTAATTATAGTATAAGTTTTAGAATTTATCAATTAACTAAAGCATAAAAGTAAAATATCTTAATACTTTATATGCAAAAAAATAATTAAGAATATCATAAGCACTTATAAATAAAATTATTAAAGCATATTTTTTTATCAATGGTTTTAATAAATATACTAAATAATCAGTACTAATACCTACCATATTAGATATTACCTTTTTAGCATATTTAACACATACCACAAATAAATAAAACAAAATCACGAGAAACAATGCTTTGTTAACAGTTATATTAATAAGTGAATACATTGCTCCTTTAATTCCATAAGTATTAAAGAATTCAGATATAACATATCCAACACATACGCCTTCAAAACCAATATAAAACCCACATATTAAAGTTCCAATTAAAGATACAGTTGAAAAAAAGAATAAAAGTATAACTAATAAATGATTAATTAATAAAAAACTTTTATCTATTGTTTTAACATATTCACTGACATCATATTTATTATTTATTCCATAAATAAATCCAACTATTAAAGATATTACAAATATTGATATTGCTAACACTAGTACGTATTTACTTTTTTTCATCTTATCACCTATTAATTTATATTTTATTCTTTCATTTTTATTCTAAATATTATATAATTTCTTTAGGTGAAGTTTATGAAAGATGAAAAAAATTATGAAACAGTTGGCAACATTAAAATAAAAGAAGCTAAAAAGAAAAAGAAAAAAACAAATACCAGCTCTACTCCATTAGGTGTAAAGATATTTGTTTGGGTAATGTTCTTCGCAATGCTTGCAAGCGTTGTCGCTCCTTTAGCTTATTATTTTATTACAGCAACTAGTAAATAGGCCAAAATTGGTCTTTTTTTAATAAAAAAAATGAGTTATACACTCATCAATTCTTTTGTTTTTTCGTCGATTTTTTCATCAACTATTTTATTATATTTATTAATTAACTCTTGAACATCATCTTGATATCTTTTTTTATCATCTTCAGTTAGTTCTTCGTCCTTTTTGATATCATTATTTGCATCTTGTCTTGCATTTCTTAAAGCAATTTTAGCTTGTTCTCCCATTTCATCAACTTGTTTAACATAAGTTCTTCTTGTTTCTTCAGTTAATTGAGGAACAGTTAAAATAACCATTTCACCATTATTAGTTGGAGTAATGCCAATATTTGCTTCATTTATTGCTCTTTCAATATCTTTTATAATGCTTCTATCAAATGGTTTAATAAAAAGTTGTCTTGCTTCAGGAACAGTTATATTAGCAACTTGGTTTATTGGAGTTGGAGCTCCATAATATTCAACCATAATTCCATTTAACATAGATGCATTTGCTCTTCCTGCTCTTACAGTTATAAGTCTTGCCTCTAAGTTTTCAATTGCTTTCATCATACTCATTTCACATTCATCTATAAAATCCATAATTAGCCTCCTAAATCTATTTAAATTATACTTTATTTATATTTATTTGACAAGAGATATATACACTAGTAAATAAATAATTATTATAGAAAGTTCTAACATAATTACTACATTACCAGCATTGTATTTTTTCTCTAATTTTCTATTATTTTGTTTAATTTTAAGTCTATTTAAAAACTCTTTTTCTACCTTCGTTAATATATAATCATTTTCATTTATTTTATTACTCAAAATATTAGCATACTTTGTTAAACATTCTTGAACATCATCATCAACTAAATTAGGTTTTTCTATTAAAGTTTTAATAACTGAGTTTAAATATCTTTTATCATAACCACTAAGTGAATCTATATTATCTAAAATAGCATCTACTCTATCCTTATCAATTTCAAATGGTAAAAGATAAGGAATACTTTCATAATCAGTTGTATCTTCATTTAAAGTATTTTCAAATATATCTTCGCTCTTTAAAAAATACATTTCTTGAGTTTTACTATTATACTTTATAATAGCCGTTCCACTTATTACAAATATTTGATTTTTAGAATCAGTATATATTTTATAATCTTGGATTTTTTTCTTATCTAAATATGCTAAAATTGTTTCTTTAATAGACGGTTTTAAATTATTAATATTAACTTCTTTTGGTATTGGGTCAAAATTTAATATGTCTTTTAAATAGCTAATATAACCACTTATAATATCAAATCCGGGTTTAAAGTTATCTGAATAACTATTAACATAATTAGCAAGATCATATTTTTGCATACATTCAAGTACCTTTAAATTATTATTATCGTAATAGTAAAAATAATAATTAGTTTCATCATTTTCAACAAATGAACACATTCCAACATTAAGTCCTAAAACTACTTTTAAATAATCAGTTGCTTCTACATTACTATTAAGTTTTCTAGATTCACTATATTGCTTTAATAGTTCAATTAAAGGGTACTTATTTTTAATATCACTGTTGGAAATATAAGTTATTAAAGAATTTATATAAGCATATTCTTCGTCACCAAAATAATCAGAAAAAGTATTAAGAAGTGTGCGTATTTCATCTATATTAGTTACAATTCCGTTTTCTTCATATATTTTAAGTCTGTTATTAAATGCACTCACGTTTTCACTTCCTTTTTAATATTCCATTTGTTTTTTTCTTTTTGTTTCAATTGCTACTCTTTGAGTAAGAGATACAAGTATCATTAAATTAATCATGAAAGAACCACCATAACTTAAGAACGGCAATGGTACTCCTGTTAAAGGTATAATTGCTAAAAGCCCACCTAAATTTATAACTATGTGACTAAGAATATAAGCAAAGGCACCAAAAGCAATAATTGAATTTCTTAAATTAGTTGCATTTCTTGCAATAACTAATATTCTAAATAACAAGAATATATATGCGATTAAAACGCATCCTCCACCAATAAGGCCTAATTCTTCAACAATAATTGCAAATATAAAGTCTGTATGAGCAGCAGGTAAATATAAATACTTTTGAGTTGATGCTCCAAGACCTACTCCAAAAAGTCCTCCATTATGTATAGCAATATAGCCATTACAAACTTGATAACCAGATTCCTCTAAATATCTAGAGCAAGGATTTTTAAAGTTAAACCTACTAGCTTGAGTTGATGTAAGAATATCCGAATTAAAGTTTAAGAATAAAATACCACCAATTGCTGCAATAACAGTTGCAATTCTAAGTATTCTCATATTTTTATCTTTTGATAAAGGTAATGCAAAGAATATAAACATACATATAATTGCAATTAAACTAGCTGTTCCTAAATCTGGTTCTAAAGCAACTAAGAAAAAGACAATTATACAAGGTATCATCGGTAAGAATACATCACTTATATTTTTGAACTTTTTAATCGTACTATACCTACATGCTAAATATAAAATAATAAATGTTTTTGCAAACTCACTTGGTTGAACAGAAAAACCTAATACCTTAAACCAACTTCTAGCATTATTAGTAACTGTTCCATAAGTTTTTAATGATATAAGTGTAATAACTATTAAAACTATTCCCAATTTCGATATAACACTATAGTTTTTAGTTGGAAAATTAATGACCACCAAAGATACAATAAAAGCAACTATAACTGTAATAAGTTGTTTTTCAAAGAAATAATAAGGTGTTTTTTTATAACTTAATACACTTGTAACGCTTGATGAACTAAATACCATTACAAGCCCAAATACAATTAAAAGAACTGTAATAATAAAAAGTGGTATATCCACATTTTTAAGAGAAGTTTTAATATATTTGAAAGCCTTCATATACGTTTTCACCCTAATAAAATTATAACATAAAAAAAGAACATTAATGATTAATATCCTTTTTTATTTGTTAAGTAAATGTCTATTCAACTAAATCATTACCATTCGCATCTTTATTTATATTACCAGTTAGAATTAAAATTCCTTCTATAAATCCCCAAATAGAAGATACAAATGATAACATACAACAACTTAAAACAGTAATTAAAAGTTGAGCAACAGCTTTTCCTGTATATCCTAAATAAAAGTTATGTACACCAAATCCTCCTAAGAATATCCCTAATAATCCAGCAACAACTTTATTCTTTGCTTGAGGATTGTATGTATTATTAGCAGTAGTATTTGAATTAGAGTTTTTATTTTCTTCACTCTTAGTATCTTCAACTTTTTCAGCTACTACTTTTTCTTTTACAACTCTTCCTTTTATTAATGCCCCACAATTAGGACAAACTGTATCATTAAGTTCTAGTTTACTTCCACATTTAGTACAAAAATTTGCCATCTTCATTCCTCTTTTCTTTATTATTATATCATTTAATTTTTACCCTCTGCAATCCTATTTGCAATTCTATCTATTAAGTTATTTAATAAACTAACTATTAAAACACTTAATAAAGGCGCTAAAACCGGATCAATAAAAGTATTTAAAAATGTTAATATTCCAACTAATATACCAAAAATAATCATTCCATTTTTAGTATAAGAACTTGTTTTTGTATCAGTTGCAGCATAACACATAATCATAATTATATTATTAGAAAGTAGCAATGTTGGAAAATTAGACCCACTTATAACAGCATAAATACCAAATAAAATTACAAGAGTAACAATACTTGATAAACTAATACTACCTTTAATATTATTAGTCATATAAAGACCAAATGTACTTAAAATAATTAGTATTATATGCGTACTAGCTATTCCTCCTGGATATCTACCTATTAAGAAATCCATAAATTCATAAGAAAATACTTTACTTTGCTCATAAATATTTAAAAAATTATAACCAATTGTATACTTAGATATCAAATATATAACTATTGATGTAAAACAAATTAAATTAACTCGATTATTAGTGAATTTAGATAACATAAATATTACAAGTAATGTAATAGTATATAAAACAATATTTGTATTTATTGAAGTAAGCATTCCAATAATTATTCCATATTCAATATGAAATGAAGAAAACATTATTGAAATCAAATCATCTTTACTTTTACGTATCACTTTCATATAAAAAATATTTACAAGGCATCCAATTAAACCACCAATTAGTATATAAATTAAAGGCCTAAATATATCAATAAATTGAATATAATTTTCTTTATATAAATATATTCCATTTTTATATAAACCATATATTATAAGAGGAATTAAAAAACATATTTTAGTTAAAGAAATTGTTTTAATAGATTTATTACTTCTTATATAAATATTATTTTTCATCTTTCCTTAAACACTCCTTAAAATTAATTTTACTTGGACATATATAAGAACATAAACCACAATTTATGCATTTTTTTCTATCAGCATTTTTATGTTCTTTAATATATTTAGGATTTAATCCAACTGGACATTTAAGTGCACATAAACCACAATTTATGCATTCTTTTTCACTTTCTTTATCTAAATCATTTAAAAATATGCTTCTAGTATCTAAAGTAACTATAGAATTTAAAGAATCAAGAGTAATACCTGATATAAGACCGTTAACTATAACAAAATAATCATCTTTGATTATATTACAGTTATTCTTGATTAAGTCACTTATTCTTACTCCTATTTTAGTATAAACTACCACTGACTTTTCTATTGCATTACCACCAATAGTTATATATTTTTCAGTTATTGGTTTATTTCTTTTAAGAACATTATAAATATTAAGTACATCTTCAACACTTAAATATAAAATACCATTCAATATTTGACTTTTTGATAAAACATTTTTAATTAAAATATTTCTAAAACCTATTGGATAAATATCAGGTAACATTTTTAAATTAATATTTGGATATGTTCCGATATTATTAGTCATATTAACAACATTTAAAGAATCTTTATTATTTATAGCAACAACAGCATTCTCAATATTTAAAATAGTTTGAATCGCGTCTATTGTTTCAAGTAATTTATCGCTATTGTGGTTTATTATGAAAGAATATGTTTTTTCACTGTATTCTTTATCTATTCCATTAACAAGAATAGTTTTTGCTTTTTCATTTATAAAAATATTAGGTACATATTTTTTTATTAGACTTAAGAATTCTTCTTTTGTAAATGAATTTATGTACTTATTCGCATTCTTTTTATTTATAACATCTTCTTTAAAATCATTTTCAATAACATAACAGCTTAAAGCACGATTATTAATATGTTCACTTTCACTTATTTCTTTTATTGTTCCGCTTATTGGAGAAAAGAAATTAGTGCATATTTGTTCATCTTTTAATACTTTTTTACCAATTTCTAACACATTTTCTTTATCAACTGGTACATACACATAATCAGGATTTAAAAAGTGATATAAAGGTGAATTAATCTCAAACTTTTTATGAGTAACAATATTATCCACTTAATTACCTCCCAATTAAATTATTATAATAAGTAACAATATCATTATAAAGATTTTCATTAAATGTTTTATTTTTAATTGATTCAATTTCAAATTTATAAGGAGCATATTCTTTATCTACATAAGGAGTTTCAAGTATTTTAGGAACATTTTCTAATCTTTCATTATATGCAACATCTATAAGTGTTTTAAAACCAATTGTTCCATATCCAAGATTTTCATGTCTATCCTTATGAGAACCTACTGGATTTTTAGAGTCATTTAAATGAACACATCCAATTTTATCAATACCAATTTCTTTATCAAATAAATCAAGATATTTATCAAACTCAACAATATTTACTCCTGAATCATTTAAGTGGCATGTATCAAGGCATACACCAACTTTATCTTTTAAAACTATTCGATCAATTATATATTTAAGCTCTTCAATATTGACACCTAATTCAGTTCCTTTACCTGCCATTGTTTCAAGTAAAATTGTAAAGTCATCTTCAGGCATTAATATAGCATTTAAAGCATTGATAATGTTATTTAAAGCATAAACTCTATCTAATTTAGTTGCACTTCCTGGATGTAAAATCATTTTTCTTACTCCCATACTTAAACATCTATCAATTTCTTGCCTTAAAAAGTTTTTAGCAAATGTATATTTATCTGGATCTATGTTATTTGCTAAATTAACTATGTATGGTGCATGACAAACAACATTATCTAATGATAAATTATTTTCTTTCATTTTTTTTAACGCTTCATAAGTTACAAGATCATTTATCTCTCCTCTTTGAGTATTTTGAGGTGCTCCTGTATAAAACATTATTGCATTTGCTCCGTAACTTAATGCTTCTTCAACGCTTCCAAGCATTTGAGTTGTATTTTTAAAAGAAACATGACTTCCTATTATTAACATATTTTACCACCATATAAATTATAACATGTAGGTAAAAAAAAAGATACATTAACGTATCTTTATCCAACAATTAATTGTCCATAACGGTTATAACATGAATTTGTTGCTCCGCTTGAAACAGCATTACATAACCCAGTCATTGTAACTGCATCTGTTTGGCTCTTATCTAGAGATTGAATAGCAGTTTTATCATCAGCTTTTGGCATTTTAGAAGTTGTTACATCCCAGTTTATTGTCATATAGTTGCTATCCCATAGAGTTACAACATAATGAACTTTGTCTACATCAAGAGCATTAACTACAACATATCCACGATAATCACCAACTGTTGTATAGTTTAAATCTGATTCAATGTTATAAACATAAATACCTGCTCCAGAAATTGATCCTCCGTTAGCATCATATACATATTGAGTTTGAGTATCTTTTACAACTTTCTCAATGTATAATGCAAATGTGCTTCTTCTTGCATTTGCCATTGTCTCTAATACTGCTGGTATAGCAATAATCATTATAATTGCTAAAACTACTATAACAGCTAGCAATTCAACTAAAGTAAAACCATTTTTCTTTTTCATCTATAATTCCTCTTCCTATTTTATCCTAACATAATTATATATTTATATTTTTTTATAGTCAATAGTTTTTATTGAAATTGACTATTATCTGTTGTATTTGTTTCTTTATTTTCTTTAGATTCAGTTTTATTTATATCTATAATATCGTTTTTATTTTTAACTCTCCTACTTGTTCTCTTATTTGAATTAATTATTACAAGTAAAGCGACTAAGATAACACCTAAACCTGCAATTAAAAACTTCAAGAAAGTACTCATTAATGTAGTTTTCTTTTTAATGTGAACTGTAATAGTATAAACTTTTTTATAATATCCATTTTCGCTTGTTACATATATTGATATTTTAGACCCATCTTTTAAGCTTTCATTTCCTTCCATATAAGCACGAGCTTTAGAAGAAGTTGTTTGATAACTTATTGCCAATGAATCAGTTTCATTAATATCAAGTTCGTAATCTGTTTTACCACTTTCATATCCAAGCATATATCCACTTACTTGTAGACTTCTTAATGTAGCATCACTTTCTTCAAGTGTTGGATCAGGTAATCCTTCTTCGCGATTATAAATTGGGGCATCGCCTTTTCTTGTAACCATTACTGTATTACCTGCAGCGTCTAATCTTCTAACTTCGATATAATAATTTGCTTCTCCAGATATATTTGAATTTGATAAGTTAATTCTTATAATATTTGAACCAACACCAAGTCCGTCTGAACCATTAATAGTTACATTTGTATTTGGATCACCTGATGTAGCAGTTACATTAAGATTACTTACTGTATTTGAAACTGTTAATGTATAACTAAATGTTAAAGGATTAAATCCAATATCATAGCCACTTACGTTTAATGTATTAAGTAAAAGTGATGTATTGTCAGCTGCAATTGTTGTTGTTGGCATTATATATGTTTGTCTAGTTGTAGTAGTTGTTGTATCTTGAACAACTGTATTTCTAGAAGTTGTTGTTGTAGTACTTTCAACGTATCCTTCTTTTGTAGTTGATGTAGTTGTATCTTGAATAGTTGTTCCTCTAGAAGTTGTTGAACTAACGCCTTCTCTTGTTGTAACAGCACTTGTAGTTCCATAAGTTCCACCAGCAGTTCCATCACAAGTTGGTCCACTTATTTCAAGATTTGCACCTTTTTGCATCTCTCCATAGAAAGTTTCCATTGGCATATCTTTATTAAATAAAACATTTTCTACTTTATAATTATCATCTTTCAAAGTAATATTTACTTGATAATCAAATGTATCATTAGTTCCACTGTTTTTACCTTCAACGCATTTAACTTCACTTGTTTTCATAAGTTTTTGTCCTGAAGCACTTTCTTCTCCATAAGAATATTTGTAGCACATCTTATATCCTTCGCTTACTGTTTTAGAAACTGTAACACTAGTGGATCCTTCTTCAACAGGATAAGATTCATTTGGATTACATGTTTCTCCTGATTTAGCAACACAATAATACACATAAGATAAATCACTATGTTCTACTTTGGCAGCAGCAACAAGTTTTCCTGAACTAGTAGCAACTCTACTAACCTTAACCCATCCTTTATACTTACCAGTATTTCCAATATTTAAATCTTTGCTAATATCATATACTGCACATTCAGTATTTTCTCGATTTAAATCCAAGTCTTGAGTATATTTTGCTATAGCTTTGCTTTGTAAACTTTGAGCGTATAGGAAAAATGACTCTTTTTTAGCACTATTTACTGCATTTAGTACATTTGGTATTACAATAATCATA
Source organism: uncultured Bacilli bacterium (assembly GCA_934098345.1). Taxonomy (GTDB): domain Bacteria; phylum Bacillota_I; class Bacilli_A; order RF39; family UBA660; genus CAG-582. The sequence goes on along the minus strand of CAKONX010000006.1, from coordinate 17,446 downwards.
ATAAGTGCTAGAACAACTATAACGGCTAGCAATTCGACTAATGTAAAACCATTTTTCTTTCTCACATAAATCACCCTCGTATTCTATAATTAATTATAGATTAAGAAAGTCATTTTTTCAAGAAAAAAAGTTACTAAAATTTAGTAACTCTTTTTAATTAATCTACTTTCATCTGAAAAATCATATCTTCTTTTGTAAGCAGTATAATATTTTCCATCTAATTCAACTGTTCCATTTTCTATAAATTGTTCTTTATCTTCTTCATTTAAATTAGCAATAATAAATTGTATTATCTCTTGTTCATCAAAATCATTTCTACAATTTTTATCAAGCATAGCATAAAATTCTTCAACTTTTTCCATACCACCAAATTTTAAAGACAAAGCATTATCAATAAGCGATATATTATTTTTAGAATATGCTTCTAATGCAAGTTCTTTCCCAACAAGTTCAATTACATACTGCATACAAAATCTTTCATATATATACCCATCATAATATATATTATCAATTTTTTCTATGTCACCAACAAGTAAAGAAGTCATTCCTTCATTTAAAACATCATTATCTAAATAACCAATCGAATGTAAATACTCATGTTCAATAGCATCTTCTTTTTCGCCATTCCAGTTATTAGGATAATATTCAGCAGTATTAGAAATAGGATCATAAGTTGCTCCAATATTTTTATTTAGTGAAATTCTCTCTTTTACTCTTATTGTCATAAATTTATGTAAAACATCATCCATATCAAGATAAGAATTTTCCATAACAAATGATTTCAAATTATAAAGAGATTCAAGCTCCATATCATCTAAGTATGGATTAAATTTAACATTTCTGAAAATTGTTTCGCAAGCTTTAATATGTTTTGCTTCTTCACTTAGACCTTCATAATCACCAGTATCTTCTATATCAGTATGTGTAAGTTCAAAATAATAAGGAATTGTTTCTATCGGTGGTAAGCATCTTTGATATAAGGAGGAAAAAGACATAACTAGTGAAAATATTGTAAAGAAACCATATTTTTTTATACCTTTCATATTATATTTTCTACCTATATTATGAAGTTTGATTGTAGGGAGTGCTAAAACAGAGGCATAATATGAAGACAAGATCATATATGCATTATCAACAATTGAGCTCCCTATATATACAAAATTAGTAAAAATAACTGAGATTATAGACATTATAATAGAAATAGGCAAAAACACATCAAGGACATGTTTAGATAAAGCAAATTTTCTGCCATCTTTTAATGTGTTTTTAACATTGTCATATTTGTCATAATTTTTATAAACATTAATTCTCTTTTCATGATACAAATCATCAATTGTACATTCTTCTTGATTGCTAAATTTTATAATTTCTTTTACAAGATTTTTATAATTAAACTCTTTAAAAGTAGAATCGTCATATAAAACAAAACCACTAAAAGGTTTTCCATCTTTTTTAAATATAATTATTTTATCTATTGTCTTCACATCTATCTCCCCTTAAAAGTGACATTTATCTTAACATAAAATAAAGTATTATGCAACTTACATAATACTCATTATATTTGATAAAGTCTCAATGTTTTCAACCGTATCATTTACTTTTTTACCTATAGCTTCTCTTTTAAATTTTTTATATTCTTTTAAAAATGTTTCAAAGTAAGCTGGATTTCTATTTAAATTCAAATAATAATATGAATGATTCATTAAAAATTCATGCATTTTAGGATCTTCATCAAGTTCTTTTAAAATACTTGCTTCCATTTAATCACCAAAAAACTTTCCAATAGGTCTTTCTACTTTAGTTAATACTTCTGGACTTTTTTTAGTAAGTTCTTGAATTATACCTATAGCTTTTTGAGCATTATTAACATGATGTTCTATATTATCCATATTCACATTTTTAAATATCTGCGTTAATTCAGATATTTTATCTCTTGTTGAAGTATTTGTTTCATTATTAGAAAAATATTTACTCCATGCATCTTCATTTTCTCCATAAATATCATATATTTCATAAAAATCTTGGAAAGTCATTTCTTTTCTTTTAATAAAGCCCAATACTTCCGGATGAGAACCAATAAATTTTTTAAATTCTTCTTTTTTATCCATAGAAAAACACCCTAATAAATTATATTTATATTAAGGTGTTTTATTACTATATTTTAAAATCTTCTATGAATTCTAAGGTCTCTTGTTTTTCTGTTTCTTTATCTTTCTTTGGCGCTTTTCCCTTAGTTTCATCAAAATATACTTTATCAATATTTGCAAACACAAATGCTTTTATGAATTTTTTCTTAGCAATACTTGAACCAGTTGATTGAACATCCATAATTGGAATATCTGTATTCTTAAGTTCACCAATATCTTCTAGCATTGAAAGGCCAATTTGATCTTTAGTTTGAGTAATTAAAGCTGATACTATTTCATAATTAGTAGTTTTAACTTTCTTAATAACCATGCTTCCACGTTTAGCTCTTGACAATTGATTTAATTCACTTAGTTTAATACGTTTAGCTGTTTTTTGATTAGTAAATACATTTAAGTATTCATCAGTATCATTATAAGTTAAACCAGCAACTACTTCATCATCTTTTAAGTTAATTCCTTTAACACCACTAGATTTTCCGCTTGTAGTAGGAATCTCACTTGTCTTATAAGAAATATAGTAGCCGCTCTTAGTAACAAGCATAGTATTTTCTTTAGCATAAGTAACAGCAATTACTTCATCATCGTCTTTAAGTTTTATATATGTATATAATTTTGTATATCTACTTACAATTAAATCACTTACATTTACTTGTTTAACACATCCATTTTTAGTAACAACTAATAAATTATCATCGCTTACTTTTTCACTTATTATAAATGAATTTAAAACAGAATCATCTGGAGCAATTGTTACTAAATTACTTACATGTTTTCCTAAATCTTTCCACTTACACCATGGAATATCATTAACAGGAACATAAATATAATTTCCTTTTTTAGTAACAATGATCATTTTATTAACCGTACTAGTTTCAAAAATATTTAAAGCATAATCTCCTGGTTTAAGAGTTGTTTCATCACCATTTGCAGAAGTAAATGACTTCATTGGAACTTTCTTAATGTATCCTTCATTAGTAAGAACAACCATTACATTTTCTTTAATAATTAAATCCTCTGCTGAAATATTAATTTCTTTAGCAGTTTCTCTAATCTCAGTTTTTCTTGGAACACCATACTCACGTTTAATCTTACGAAGTTCTTCTTTAGCAACTAACGCAAGTTTTTCTTCACTTGCTAAAATTTCTCTTAATCCAGCAATTATTTTATTTAAACTATCTAATTTATTTTGAAGTTCCAAAATATCAGTATTTGTAAGTTTATAAAGTTGTAACATTACAATTTTTTCTGCTTGAGCTTCACTAAAGCCAAATTCTTTTACTAAATTTGCTTCAGCATCACTTTTATTTTTACTTGCTCTAATTACAGCAATTACTTCATCTAATATTGATATAGCTTTAACAAGACCCTCTGTATAATGAACTTCTCTTAATGCAACATTTAAATCAAATTCGCTTCTTTTTTTAATAACCTCTTTTAAATGAGCAATATAGGCATCAATTATTCCTATAATACCTAAAAGTCTTGGACGACGATTAACAATTGTAACCATGTTATATGTATAATTACATTGACAATCAGTATTCTTAAGGAGATAGTTCATTACAAGTTCTTTATTGGCACCCGCTTTTAAATCAATAACGATTCTTACACGAGCATCTTTATCAGATTCATCTCTTACTTCAGCAATACCTTGTACTTTATTATCAATTCTTATATCGTCTATACGTTTTACTAATTGTTGTTTTACAACTTCAAATGGTATTTCAGAAATAATAATTTTGTCCTTGCCCTTTTCACGAACAAATTCATATTTACTAGATATAACAATTTTACCTTTACCAGTTTCAAAAGCTTGTTTAATACCATCAGTTCCCTCAATTATTCCACCAGTTGGAAAATCTGGTCCTTTAACAATTTCCATTATAGTATCAAGTCTACAATTTGGAGAATCAATTCTTTTAATAACAGCATCAATTACTTCACATAAATTATGTGGAGGTATATTTGTAGCATAACCTGCTGATATACCATTACTACCATTAACTAACAAATTTGGAAATTTTGCTGGTAAAACAGTTGGTTCCATTAAGGTATCTGAATAGTTTGGAGCCATTTTAACAGTATCTTTATCAATATCTTTTAATAACTCTTCACTTATTTTAGCAAGACGCGCTTCTGTATAACGCATTGCTGCTGGTGGATCTCCATCCATTGAACCTTTATTTCCAGAGACTTCAATTAAAATGTGATTTTGTTTCCAGTCTTGACTCATACGAACCAATGCTTCATAAATAGAAGAATCTCCATGTGGATGATATTTACCCATGACATTACCAACTGCATTAGCACATTTCTTAGTTTGTTTGTCATAAGTATTTCTATCACGATACATCGCGAATATAATTCTTCTTTGTACTGGTTTAAGTCCATCTCTTACATCAGGTATAGCACGATCTTGAATAATATATTTTGAATATCTTCCAAAACGCATTCCCATGATTTCTTCTAAAGCAAATTCATGAATTTTACCCATTGCTTCTTCTATATTCTTCATGTTATCACCTACAACGTATTATAGCATACCAAAATAAAAAAATGTCATTTTTTGACATTTCTTTTACATTACTTATTAATAAATTCAATAATATCATTTTTAGACTGTAAGCCAATTAGCTTATCTGCTTCACTTCCATCTTTAAAAAGAATAAGTGTTGGAATACCCATAATTCCAAATTTTTGGGCAAGACGTGGAAATGTATCCGTATTAACTTTTACAATATTTCCATCAACACTTTCAAGTATTTCTCCCATGATTTTACATGGTCCACACCAATCAGCATAAAAATCAACTAAAACATTACCATTACTAGTTAAATCTAAAAATTCTTCTTCACTTTTAAGATACTTTATCATTTTTATCCCTCTTTTCATATTTTTTAATTAATTCATCAATATTATCTATTTTTAATTTTTTCTTTTCATCTAATTTCTTAACACTTTCAGTACTTATTACATCATATTTTAATAAAGTTTCTAATGCTTCGTAATCTCCATCTTTCTTATTATCTTTAAATTGATATTTTAAACAAATTTCATAAATATCCATTACTGAATTATAAGCATCATCTGTTGTTTTAGAAAGTATTGGAGTATCCCTCACAATTTTAGTTGCGACTTTTGAGTCCTTAAAATATGGTGTAAAAAATGGAATAGATGCACAAATAAATAAAATTAGAAAAGTATAAATATAATATTCCACAAATTTAAGTAGTGCACCAATTATTTTACTAGGTATAGCAAGAATAATAGTTGCTTTAATTAATTTATCAAGAATACCTGTCAATTTAATTATTAATCTAAGCAAAATAAATAATAACACTAAACATATTAAATAAGATATTGCTTCATATACAATAATATTTATTGATGTAATTCCTGAAAATATTCCTCCAAATGTTCTAAATGGCAAATTTTCATACATTAAAACACTCAAAGGATTTTTTAAATAATATGCTCCTACAACTATTAAAAGTGATCCAACTAAAGAAACAGCACTTCTTACTAATCCATATTTAAATCCACTAAAAGCACCAAACACTAAAATACCAATAATTAATATATCAATAACTGACATATACACACCTCTTTACTATTATACATTTTTACTTTTAAAACATTCTTCTTTGAGAAGTTTTTTTACTATTTTCTTTATTTAAAAGTTCTATTTTTGTTTCCACTTCTTCTAAAACATCTCTAGTTTCAACACTATATTGCCTAGATAACATTTCATTTAATTCTTCTTGTATTTCTTTTAAAGCTTCAATATAAGAATTGATATCATATTCACCTAAAGAATAAACAATTTGCATACCATTTAAACGTTTTACAATATTTTCAAGATTTTCTTTCATAGTTTTCCCTTTCTCGATCATTATATAACTTCTACACTAATTATAATATAAGATGGTTTAAAAAAGCAATTACTTATGATAAAATTTAATCAGGTGATTTTATGAAACAACAAACTATCGTTTTTAAAATATCTGATAATTTAAAAGATAAAGTAATAGAATTCTATAAGGATCGTGCTTTAGAAAAACACCCTCCATATTCAGTTTTCCAAGTTAAAGATTATGACTGTGTTATTACTTTATATGAATCTGGTAAACTTATGTTTCAAGGAATTGGTGCTGATATAGAAGCAAGTTATTGGATGGAAGAAGAACGTATTTTAAATAAAAGAGATTTACAAAGTGAGTTAAAAGCTGAACAAGATAAGAAAGACAAAAAAGCTGAAGAGTTAAACGACGATCGTTTTAAAAATATTTCTACAATAGGTTCTGATGAAGTTGGTACTGGTGACTATTTTGGTCCAATAATTGTAACTGCTTCATTTGTAGATATAAAGAAAAAAAGTTTTTTATATGAATTAGGTGTAAGAGATTCAAAAAAAATAACTGATGAAAAAATAATGTCTATTGCTCCTACTTTGATTAAAGAATTTCCTCATGTAACATATATTTTAACTCCAAATGACTATAATCGTTTAGGAATAACTAACATGAATAAAGTAAAAGCAATATTACATAATAAAGTATTATATGCTTTAAAAGAAAAAAATTACAATTACGATAAAATAGTTGTTGATCAATTCTGTTTTCCGGTTAAATATTACGAGCATATAAAAGCAACACCTAATAAAGTAACGAATATTACTTTTACTACTCACGCTGAAGATAAATGTTTAAGCGTCGCTGTTTCAAGTATAATTTCTAGATATATATTTATAAAAGAAATGGAAAAATTAACTAAAGAAATGAATATGAATATTCCTAAAGGCGCTGGAACCAATGTTGATGAAGTTGGTGTGAAAATAGTTAAACAATATGGAATAAATAAATTAAACGAATTAGCAAAATTAAATTTTAAAAATACTGAAAAAATAAAAGAGTTCTTACAAATTTAGTAGGAACTCTTTTATTGCATATATTTGATTATAACCACTTTTAATTTTTAAATCCAATTCACTCAAAGAAATAATTATATCTTTTAATTGATCTAATGTATATATCTTACCATTTCTTTTTAATACTCCAACTCTTTTAGGATTAGTGTACCCAAATAGTTTTGCAATTTCTTCATCACTTAATCCATCACTTGCTGCACTTTTAACCATATATATATTAGTAAAACTATTTGCTAAAAGAGCAACAATATTTATTGGTTCTGCCCCATTTTTTAACATAATATCCAAATATTTAAAAGAGGAATCAAAATCTTTTGCAATAGTAGCATTAGAAAAAGAAAATGTTACATCTTCATCATTTTTATGAGTGTAATTATTAACCATATCAGTTGTAATATTACTACATAAATTTGAAAGTCTTAATACCTCATTAATAGTTATATCTATATTATTAGAACTATTCTTATATATTTCTTGTAAAGCATTTTTTTCAATAGTTATATTTAAGTTTTTAAAATAATTAATCATGTATTCAAGAGCTTCTTCTTCATTTCCACCCGTTAAGTCTATAAAAGTAACTCCTGAAGCAATTAGATCTTTAACTATTTTTTTAGATTTCAAAACTTCATCATTAATAAAAATTACCATAGTTTCATCATCTAAATTAGAAAGAGCACTCTTCAATTTATTACATTCTTCTTCATAAGCAAAATTACCAGCAAAATATTTAACATTTTTAACTATAATACATTTATTTTCGGAAAAAAGCCCGAAATGTTGCATACTCTCTATAACATCATCAATAGAATCATCTACTAAAGAAAAAGTTTCAACTTCCTTATAACCTTCACTTAATTCTTTTATCTTATCATTCAAGAATGTAAAACTGTTAGATTTAATAATATATTTGTTCTTCATAAATCTCACCATTAAAATTATAGCATTTAAAATTAATATAATAAAGGACTTGCATTACTTAAAATTATTTGCTAAAATTGAATAGTCAATGGCGAAATTGGTGAAGTGGTTAACACGCCGGATTGTGGCTCCGGTATGCGTGGGTTCGATTCCCACATTTCGCCCCATTGTGAAATTTACTCGAACTATTCGAGTTTGATAAATGACTAATCCTATTTGGGTTAGTTTTTTTGTGTTATAAAAAAATAAAACTAAGAATTAATTTTCTTAGTTTTTTTGAAATAGCATCACCTATAAATAAAAACGACGCTCATCTGCAAAGACAAGTGTCACCAAACTTTTTAAGGTAGACATTCAACTTAGCTTACTGAATGTTCACTTTTTTATTGTATACAACACTGCATCTCCAAATACATATTATCATAAATTTTATTGCAAATCAATTATCTGTTTCCAAATTTATTATACTTACAATAATGTTTTATCAACATATTATAGATTCATCATATTTTTTTATGTATGCTGGAAAAAGATTAAACCATTTATTAAAATCTTCTTCACTATCAAAAGAATATAATTTATATCCTTCTTTCGTAAAGTTTTGCTCTTTTAAATTTAAAAAACTTCCAGCAAATTTTTGCCCATCTTTTGTCTGACCTTCAGCACACATATTTTTAATTCGTATTCCCCTACCGATTAAAATACTTATTTTTTCATGTAATCCTTTTAATAAGCAACTTAGAACCAATTTATCATTTCTATAATCTTTATCTACAGCAATAGCTGAAAATAATAGATTATAAGAATAATTATTTGTGTAATTTTCTAATGATTCATCATTCAATTCTGTATCTAATAATTCATTATTCATAAATTTTATAAATTGATTATCGGTTAAAGGTAAAAGTGTTATTTCTCCAATAACTTTATTTACACCTTTATCTTTAACAAATATATGTATATCAGAATTTTTTCTATCCCAAGATATTACTTGATCAACATCCGCAATAGTTTCTTCTGAAAAATAATTTGCTTCAATATTAAATACATCTTCAAAATCTTTTCTTGAATGATTATAAAATTCGACAACATACTTATCAGTATTTTCTAATACCATTTCATAATCACCATCTTTCAATATAAATTATAACATAAACTTTTTACTAAATACCCTACTTTATTAATAATTGCTTATTTTTAGATATATCTCTATGTAACTCTTGTCCAAAATAATTAAACATATAACTATCTAACTTAAGATCTAATTTAGAATTTAATTCATCCAAGCAAGAAATTAACTCATTTACTGTAGTTTTATTTATAGATATTGCACCAAATAATTTATAATAAACATCCCTATTCATTACTAAATTATGGTTATAATCAACTACAACATTTATTTCATCAATTTCTACCCACGAATGAAGCAAATAGAAATTATGTCCCATTTTTATCTTACCGGCTACAACTTTAGAATTTTGTCCTAAATAAGAAGCGATAAATTGAGAATTCATATGGCATTGTGAGTATCTACTTTCAGAAAGTAATTCCTCTTTTATTTCATCTTCTTGAACAAAATTAGAAAGCAATTCAAAATAAAAAGCCCCAAAAATTTCATCTTCATAGCAATATTTATTTAAACTATTATCATAAGTTACATGTTTATTTTCCTTTTCTGGTTCTAATGTAAATGAATCAAGATTAACAATTGTTTTTAAAACATTTCTGGAATCAACTGGTGAAATAAATACACTATCAGACCAGTCTCCAAACAATAAACAATTGCGCATATTCACACCATTTGAAGCATAACCTTTTCTCGGGCAATTTTTTAAATAGATATCGCTGTCAAGTAAATAATATTCAATGTTTTTATAATCTTTATTTTCACGAATATATACATATATAAAATAGATATCTACCTGATCTAGTACATTTAATTCTTTAAATGAAAAAAGTTCATAATAATCGCTTTGTTTCATTATTACATTGTTACTATAATCTATAACATAATCTGTATTATCCTTTGTATAAAATATAAGAGTTTTAAAAACTCGATCACTACAACATCCAACGATCAATTTAGGAGAAACAAGTGGCATTGAAAACATTAATCTTAAACTTCTAAAAACAGAATGTTTTTTTCTTGACTCTGTTTGCAAGACTTTTTTATCAAAATCAGATAAATTTTCATCACTTAAGATTTTAAATGGAAGTTTTTTATTATTTGCATTTATTACATAGTTTTCTTCTTCTAAATCAATTATAGATAATTTCAAACTTTCTGTGTTATCTCTTCTTATCTTACTAAACATAGTAAATTCAGATAAAAGTCTTGCTCTTTTAGATATATCACTACTGTTCGCCATAATCCACCTTCTTTAAAATTATTCATATTTTAGCACAATAATTTTATTTAAACAAAAAAAATTATTACAGTAATGTAATAATCCTAGAATTGCTTAAAGTAATCAATATATGGTGTTAATTGCTTTTTAGCACTATCTTTAATACTTTCCTTAATACCATCATGTTTATCAACATCTGGCCATGTTGAATATAAATAAAGTTCACTATCAAGTTCTTTATACAATTCTTTAAAACATTGAGCATATACTGAAGCATCATTGCACGACCTAATATGTTCAATTCTGTCAGTTGTTAGATAAGCACTCTGATATATAATTTCTAATTCCTTATAAGATAAAGAATGACAATTCCACTTGCTGTATAATAATTGCTGTATTTTATTTGCAAGTCCAAAAAAATTATCAATCATTGAATCAGGTATTTTTGCTCCTCTAGTTGATGTATCTTTTAACACAATATAATACATATATAGTAACGTATAATATGCTTCATAATAGTCTTTCTTATAATATATAGCCCATTTAAAATGTTTTTCTGTTTCTTCACCATATATTTTATTATTTTCTTTAGACAAAATTAGTCCTCGCCTATAAAGCGCATATGGAACACTAATAAGGTTACCATTTTGAAATTCATTAGCAGCTTTAATATAAAAAGAATAAATATCAGATGTTATCATAGCTTGAAGAAGATAAATCATTTCGTGTGATTTATATTTAGAGAAAATTTTATCCTTAAATTTGTCAAAAGATTCTTTTGAATATAATAGATTATGATTATTATTTTTGTAAATAACATCTATTTCATATTTCGCCTTAAAAAGTATATAATCTTTAAGATCACATTGTTCAAGATTTTCTATTTCATTAATAAAATTTTTATAATTTTTGAAAGACATTTGTAATAATTCTTCATTTTCATAAAACTTAGCACCATATAGATACATTTGAAAAATATCATTTCTTATATAAGCATCAGCTACTTTATGTAAAAAATCACCAAGATCTTTTTCTATATATAATAAAGTGTTTTCAGGTAAAATTCCTATTTCTAAAATTTTATCTATAATAAAATCTAAGAGTTCTTTATTATTTGATCCATCATATACAAAAGATTTGCTATTTTCAACAATATCTTTAGTAGTTTCATTTTTAACGATTATATTAGCATAACTATCTATATTTGGTGATTCGATTTGTTTATCTTCTTCATAAGCTATAATATAAAAATTAATAATTTCCTTAAAGGAATTAATTCTATTACCATTATTAATTTCTAACGGAAGAAGACTAATATATTCTAAAAAATGTTCTATCAGTAATTTAGGCATATCATTTGTACCATAAATCCTAACAACGTTATTCATAAATTCACCTCTTAAAACTACACATATTCTAACATAATAATCCTATTTAATCAAAAACTAGGGCATAAAAAAATAGACTCGTTACCACAATCTACTTATTATTTTCTATCTTAAATTTTTATCCTTTAATAATTCATCAATTTCATTAAAAAAATTATATGAATTACTATGCATCCCATGGGCTTTGAAAGAATTATAACTAAGATAAAATTTTTCTTTATTTAACCTGTTTTTACACTTTAGTTTAACCCATAAATTTATATTCTTTTTTAATTTATTTTTAAATCTCTTTCTTAATTTAATATGCGTCGGAAATATAACATATCCACAAAAATCAATTCCCTTTCTATTTGGAAAATATTTACTTTTTTTATTTAGTTTTAAATTTAATTTCTCAGTAATATATTTTTCAACTTGCAGAAAAACTTTTTTTGCTTCTTTTTTATTTTTTAATAAAAATATTTGGTCATCCATATATCTTGTATAAAATTTTATTTTTAATTCATCTTTTACATAATGATCTAATTCATTCAAATATATATTAGCAAAAAACTGACTAGTATAATTCCCAATAGGTATTCCAATATTAGTCCCATCATCTAATATCAAATAACTAAATTCAAGAAGACGTTTATCACTAATACGTTTTTTTAATATATTCATTAATATATTTTTATCAATACTATAAAAGTATTTTTTTATATCTGTTTTTAAAACATAATAACCATTTCCATATATATTTTTAGCAATCCTCATTTGTTTTTGAACATTATAAACTGCTTTATGAGTGCCTTTCTCATCTAAACACGCATAAGTTTCATTTATAAATACTTTCATAAAATAAGGTTTAATAAATTCTTCAATATACCATTGATGAACTACTCTATCTCGATACGGAAGAGACTTTATTATTCTTTTCTTTGGTTCATAGATTACAAATTCTCTATATTCTCCAAATTTATATTTACCAGTTCTAATATCATCTAAAATTTTTACGATATTTGTTTCTAAATTCATTTCAAATAAAATAACTTCTTTTTTCCCTTTTTTACCTCTAGATGCACGATTATGTGCTTCCAACATTTTTTCAAAAGTCAACTTTGAATAAAAACACTTTTTTATTGTTTTAGGCATGAATTAATCCAACCACCAAGAGACATACTAATCAAGTTTATTTTTCTACTCCATGCCTCATAGTTTCTTATATTAATATATTTTCTTTTATAAGATATTCTAGCATATACTCTTTGCATTTTTAAGTTAATATCTAGTTCATTTAAATATTTAAGTTTTTGAGCTTTGTCAAAACATTTATATGCAAGCAAAATATTGTGCATTCCGTTATAACCTGTATTTTTTATTGTAGACACAAGTTCCAATTTTGTTCTACTTGGATACTTTTCAGTAATCATTTCCAAGTAAATAATAAAGTCCATGTATATTCTATATATACGAGTTTCCTCAACACTATTAGACTTCACTTAACTCTCCTTTACTTCTTTTAAAATATTAAGGGCCTCAATTGGCGTAATAGTATTTAGATCTATCTTGCTAAGTTTTCTTTTTAATTTATCAACATCATATGTATTCTCATGTATTTCGTCAATAACTTCTACATCTAAATTATGATTTTTAAATACTCGCAGGTATTCGTCTAAAACTGATACTGGAAATCCACATTTATTAGATTCATTAGAAAACTTAACTTTCTTTAGAACAACATAATTATTAATTGTATCGCAGTCATCTCCAACAAAAATATAAAAGTTACCTGATTTAAATAGATATAATTTATCTTTATTGTTTGACTTTAATTCTAAATACTTATTATATATCACACTCATAACTATCACCTCCTTTAATAACACAAAAAAGTGGATCCACCACTTTTCAAATATCTTCAACTTTCACCATTTTGTTACTAACCAAAAATATTTTGTTTATATTTTATTCTACTATGTAGAAAGGTTATAAATTTCTAAAATAAACACAATAACAAAATCCTTAAATTACTGATAACCAATATACTATATTTTTGTTATCTTTGTTAAAGTGAAGTACTACTTATATATTTTAGTGCGGAAAGGACGAGGCGGAAACCATCGTTGCTGTTAGTCCCTCCAGTGTTCCTATTGAAGTAGAAAGCCCCCGCAAGCACGCCATTAGTGTAATGCCCGCCTCGATTGAACCAAGGGTTAGAAGAGTCCACAAAGTTCGAATTGTCGCCATAAAGAGTAAAAGAGCAAAAGAGAAAATTTTAACAATTTATAACCTACATTTATTTAAATAGTTCAACTAGACTGTTTTAAAATCTAAGTTAACCATAAATGCCAAAAATCGATTCCTTCCCACTGATAAAAAAGGTGGGAAGGAATACTTAAAAGTAATAAAGTAAATACTTAAAAAATAAATTTTTTAAGCTACGGAAAGGACGAGGCGGAAACCATCGTCGCTGTAAGTCCCTCCAGTGTACCTACCGAAGTAGAAAGCCCCCGCAAGCACGCCATAAGTGTAATGCCCGCCTCGAAGGAACCAAGGGTCAGAAGAGTCCACAAAGTACGAATGGTCGGCATACCAACTTGAATGCCATCTTGAGCTGTTGTCTCCGTCTAAATATTGCTTAAATGGTCCCATCTCTCCTGTTGCATCTCCTAGTATTCTATATTGGTAAGTACTAATTGCTGATGATGCATTATAAACATCAAAATACTTACTATCATAATTTGCTAAAGTTGTTGTACTAAATCCACTTGATCCAGGTTTGCCTGTTATATATGAAGATACATATTCCCATGCGCCACCACTCATATCATATACTCCGCTTATATTTCCACTTGTACTTGCAAGATATCCAATATCTGTATTATATGCAGAGTTATATGTTGCACCATCTCCGCTTGTTCCTGGATATGTTTGTTGATTCGTTGAAGGTAATGCTGAATATCCTGTTTTATAGTTTGAATTATTATTGATATTAACTTCATAACCTAAACCATATTTTGAGTGTGATAGATATGCAACTGCTCCCCATTCAGTATTTTTCATCATATGTGAATCTAAGTCACGATCATAATTATATGATGCTAAAAACGCATTATATATAGTAATATTTCTCCAACTATATACATTTGGCTTTACTATTATCTTACTTGAATCACTTCCATTAACTTGGGCAGTTGCTACACTTGTTGCACCTCTATATCCTGTTTCATACTTTCCTACCCAGAAGCCATTTACACCCATTGATATAAATGCTGGATGTGTCATATATTCTCCATTTTTGCATTTTCCGCTTGAGCCTGTAGTCATTGGTGTTTTACATGATACTCCTTCTATATCCGTTGTATCAGTTTCATCAAATACTATTTCTATTTCATGTACACCTTTGCTTGATGTTCCTGTATTCCATAATCTATATTTATATTTTGGAATCCACACAAAATAACTTTCTATATCCGATTCACTTATTACATCTCCTTGTTTATAGCTTGCACCATCTTCAAGTATTACTGCATTTGCCCAACGTTTGTCACAATAGTTATACCATTCTTTTGAAGTATCCGCATACGTAACTTTTCCATCTGCAGCTATAGTAACTGGAACTAATTTATTTCCAAGTTTTGGAGCACTGGCGCTTTCACAAGAAGTTAAGCTCTCCGCTTTATCATAAAGTTCATCTAATGCATCTTGTACATTGCTTGCTTTTAAAGAAGTTTCTGAATTATCATAAAAAACATCACTTCCTAATATTAGTTCTGCAGCATATCCTACACCAATTGAAAGAACTACCACCATTAAAATTAATAAAAATTTAACACTTTTTTTCATTATTTTACCTCCAACATATTATCAATTTCATTTATACAATCTTGCACTGTTTTACACGTAAGTTTTGTTTTACTGTTTTCATACGAAACATATTTAGCACGATTGTTATACTTTTTTATCTCATTATTTCCAAGTTCAGTTCGTTCACTTGCTTTAATATTTAAATTACATGTGAATTTCACTTCTTTTGGTTCTAATGCTGTTTTATTTAAAACTACTTCAACTTTTCCACTTTTTACATTTGTTGCTTCTACTATAAATGTTTCTTCACTTACATTTAAAGTCACATACTCAGGTTTAGTACAACTTATCTCAACTACAGCATCATAGTTTCTACTTGCATTTGTTACTTCATATGCAAGAACTGATGTATCTCCGCCAAGTGTAAGATTTTTAGTATTAAATGTAATTGTTTTATTATCATCGCTTATAAGTTTTCCACTTTCATCTTCACCATCTAAGACTGCTTTAGAAAAATACACATCAAAGTCATCTATGTTTTCAGATATTTTTGTATTACCATTAATATACAAAACCGTTGATATACCTGCAAATCCTATACACATAACAAGTATAATCAACCATAAAAACTTCCGTTTTTTCATAACTTCACTTCCCATTAAAACTTCTCACTCAATTCATCTAATGCACATTTTACTGTTTCACAAGTGGAATTTGATTTGGTATTATCATACTTTATATAAAGTGCATTAAGTTTTGACCATGTTGCATATAATATTTCATTATCATCTGAAGTAATTAAGCTATTTTCATCAATTGTTTTTCCTTCTTTATTTATCCAACCAGTAAAAACAGAGTTTCCTCTTTTTGGAGTTTCCAAACCAACATAATTATATTCTGTAGTATATTCTTTATAAGCATTTGTTAATTTAGATCCATCAGAAGAATAAAATACAAATTTTTTCAAAGGAGAAATGCTTTCTCTTTCAACCAACTCATAACTGAATAAACAAAGTAGATTTTTAGACCCTGTAGTATCAATCTTAATTGTTCCTTTTGATACCGATTGAGCAAGAACAAGTTCACTCATATCGTTAGTAAAATCACCAACATCAGAGCAAGTAACATGTGGCTTTATATCATACTGAGTTGCTGCATTAACTAGATAATAATCAATTGTAACATTCCCATTTACTTCGACATTAAAACTAGTTAAATCATCAGAAAGATACGAAAAGCGATTGATATCATCTACAAAAATATTCCCAATATAATAATCTAATTCATTAATATTCATTCCAACTTTTGTAGAAGATACTACACCAAGTGTTTCAGTAACTGTAGCATAAGCAATAGTTATTAAACATACTGCAACAAAAAGATAAAAAGACTTATGTATTTTAAATTTCCGACATATTTTCCTCATTTTATCGACCTCAAACTTCTCTTTACACACTTCCTTACTGTATGCTCGATATTACTATAACACAAAAATATCTTGCAGTAAATAGTTCGTGTGAATATTTTTAGTTAAATAATATCATACTTGTAATGAGGTGTGCTATGAAACTAAAATTTAAAAACCTTCCTGACCTAGTTGCATTTAATATTAAGTACTATAGATACTTAAATGGTTATTCCCAAGAAAAGCTTGCAGAACTATGTAAATTAAGTCCAAGATATCTTACTGATATAGAAAGAGGAATGCATACTCCTCCTATTTCAAAATTAGAAGTTCTTGCTGCCTCTTTAAAAATCGAGCCATATAAACTACTTATAAATGACGATAAAGATAAATCCATTATTAATAAAATGAATTCTTCTCGTCAATACAATCAAAAATAAGTACACGTTTGAACTGAACCCCAAAAGTTGGACAGTTTATTAATAGTTTCTAATTAGAGGATTGTAACCTGTAATTTACGGGTG
>CAKONX010000005.1 GCA_934098345.1 uncultured Bacilli bacterium | reverse complement strand
ACATATCTATTATATATTGTATTTTGAGTTTGGTAAGGCCTATAACCAGAAGTAATTCTAATATTTAAACCTAAACTTGCAGCATCGGCTTGCATAATTTTCCATGCTTTATAAACTGTATTATTAATACAATCATTACATGTATTTGTTTTTCCTTCACTTGGTTTATATGTATCTTTTGGAACAAAATCTGAACTTACTGTATATGTTTTATTAACGATCATATATCCATCAACATAAGTAACACCATCAATGGTATATATTGTGTATCCTTTACTAGATACTCCAACATCTTTTCTTTCACCATCAATTTCCTTTACCATTTCATAACTTCCAGCATCATTTGCTTTTTTAGTAGTTTTACTAGTTGTGCTAGTCTTCGTTGTTGTTACACTTGTTGTAGTTGTAACTGCATCTACTTTTTTGGTAGTTGTAGTAGTTTTATCCTCTTTATTATCCACTTTTTTCTCCTCACATTTATTGTTTATAATACAATTTATGCAACTATCACTCATAAAATTAGCAATTATAAATTTTGGAATAAATAAAGCAAGTAATAAGATTACCATAACTAAAAAGGCATTTCGATAATTTTTCTTTCTGCTTTTTTTATTTCTATAATAAACATAATATAAAATTGGAATAATGAAACATAATGCTAAATAAGTTACAGATGTAATTGTTGAAACAGTTGAACTCGTGCACATATTATTAATACTTTCTAATTGAGTTAACAATTATAACAACTATACCAAAAGCTTCTATTAAAAGCGAAGTTATAACTAAAATATTTGTTACAATATCACTTAAAGTTAATGCTTTTGAAAAATATGTTGTAATCACTAGTACGAATAGACCTATAACAACAATTAAGATTCCTAAGTCTATACTTCTATCTTTTTCTTTTCCGATTCTTTCAGGTTTAACTTCTTCTTTAATGCTTTCTTGTTTTGTTTCTTCTTTAGTTTCTCTAACTTCTTCAGGAGTTACTTCTTCTAAAACTTTCTTTTCTTCTACTTTTTCTTCGGGTTCAACTACGTTAGTTTCATCAATTTTTACTTCTTCTACAATAGTTTCTACTATTGGTTCACTTTTTTTAGGAGTAGGCTTTTTAGTAGTTGTAGTTTTCTTAGTGCTACTAGTTTTTTTAGCTCCGGTAGTTTTAGATGTACTAGTTTTTTTAGTACCAGCTTTACTTGTAGTAGTTTTTTTAGCAGTACTAGTCTTTGAAGCACTTGCAGATTTAGTAGCAGTTTTAGCTCCAGTAGTTTTTTTAGTTCCACTTGTGCTTTTTTTAGCAGTAGTAGTTTTTTTAGTTCCTGCCTTACTTGTAGTTGTTTTTACATTTTTCTTTTCTTCTTTGTTATCCATAATCCACCTCTTAATTTTATTATATATCAATTATAGCATAAAATAATAAATATATTACTTATAATTTACTTTATATTATTTTTTTTATATAATTATTGTGGTGAAAAAAATGAAAAAAATACTTTTAATGATTTTAACTTCAATTATTTTTATAAGTTCTGTAAATGCTTCAGAACAAAAAGAAGAAGTAAAGCTTATTAACTGTGACAGTGCTGTTTCTTTAACAGTTGAAACAACTACTGGTTATAAAAGAATTAGACTTTTAATGATGGATTCATCAACTGGCTCTTTAGATAAAGAAATTAACAATTATGTTTGTAATAAAGTAAAAAATGCAAGCAAACTAGAAATAGAAATTGATCCATTAAGTGATAAAGAAAATAAATATAAAGAAACTTTAGTGTATCTATATGTAGATGGTTATCTTTTACAAAATGATTTAATTAGTTTAGGATATGCTCAAGTTAACTATGTTTATAATGATTATAAATATGTAGATGAACTATGTGATTTACAAAAAAATGCTTTAGAAAATAAACTAGGTATATGGAATTATCCAGATATAAAAGAAGAGTACTGTCAAAGTGGAGTAGTTATAAAAAACGAGACAAAAAATGAAGAAAAAAATGAAGAAAAGAATACTAAAGATAATAAAAATATAAAAAAAATATTATTAATTAACTCTATATTAGTCATATTTTTAATAATATTTTTAAAAAGGAAACATACTTATGAAAACTAAAAAAATGGATATTATCTATGAAGATAAAGAACTTCTAGTTGTAAATAAACCTGCTAATTTGCTTACAATTGGAACTGATAAAGAAAAATTTAAAACTCTATATCATGAAGCATATGAATATATTCATAAAAAAAATAAAAACAATAGAATATTTATTGTTCATAGATTAGATTATGAAACATCAGGTATAGTTGTGTTTGCAAAAAATGAAAAAATGAAATCCTACCTACAAAATAACTGGAACAAAATTGCTAAATTAAGAAAATACTATGCCGTTGTAGAAGGTTGCGTTAAAGAGGATAAAGGCCATATTGAAGAATACTTAAAAGAAGATAAAACATTAAAAACTTATAAAACTAATGATTCAACAGGTAAACTTGCTATAACTGATTTTGAAACAATAAAAAGAAGTAAAAGTTACAGTGTATTAAGCATAACAATAAAAACAGGAAGAAAGAACCAAATAAGAGTTGCACTTGCTAATATGAATCATCCAATAATTGGTGATAAAAAATATGGCTCAACAAAAAATCCTCTCAGACATATGTGTCTTCATCATGAGGAACTTATTTTATTATTACCTGGAAATATAGAACACAAATTCTATGCCAAAGTTCCAAAATATTACGATATATTCAAATAAAAAGGGTTGCTTATAGCAATCCTTTTGCATCATCTTCAACATATTCAAGTATATCAGCAGGTTGACATTTCAACGTTTTACAAATTGCTTCTAACGTTGAAAATCTAATTGCTTTTATTTTTCCAGTTTTCAAGTTTGAAAGATTTGAAACTGTTACTCCTACATCCTCAGAAAGCTTATTTAAACTAATTTTTTTCTCAACCATAACGCGATCTAAATGAACGACAATAGCCATATCAACACTACCTTTCACATTATGATTATAACAAAAAAATTACCGAATATCAATAATTATTTATTGTAATTCTCGTAATAATCTCTTTCAGAAAGAACATCAAGTAAGTTCTCTATAACATCATCATCACATTCTTCACTTAAATACATAAGTTCTTCAATAACTTCTTTTAAATTTGCACAATTTAAATAATTTATATTATAAGATTTTAAAATTTCCATTTCTTCTTCAGAAAGATATAAATTATCTTTAACTTTTTTCATCATTGTATATTCAGGGTTTACTGTACCAAAGTTTTCATTTTCCATAAAATACCTACTTTAAAATTGAAGTAAAATCAAAATTACTTAAGAAATAATAACCAGCAAGAACGATTATAACAAAAATAAGTATAAAGAATAATAAAGGTATAAAATCAGTAATTCTAATGTGTTTTTTACTTATGTCATTATCTTTTTCTACTTTTTGGGGCTTAACTTCTTCTTTTATGAAATCTTCATCTGTATCATAATAATTTTCCCCATAAATGCTTTTTAATACGTTTTCAACTTCAATTTCAAAAGTATCAATTAAATTATTATTAGCATCAAATAATTTTGTAGTATTAGTATTCATTTTATCACCCTAGCTATTTTAAATAATATCACAACTTTTATGTATAAACAATACCACAAAATATTATTAAAACTTGGCTTGAAGTCTTTACATAAACGTATGTATTATGTTAAAATGAAAGAGAATAAGGAGGTTATGATGAGTAACGTTATTAATGGAAAAATGAAAAACAGTATTAATAATTTTGTTCGTGAACTTGAAAACAAAATCAAAGATTTATCTGACTTACATGAACAAAACCGAAACTTAAGTATCAATTATGAACGTATATGTGACATTGTAAAACGTTACATAATGGGACCTCCTCTAGGCCTTCGTGCTGGAGATATCTTAAGAACTGATATTCTTCTATTTGATAAAAAAGATTTAGAAGAAATACTTAATCTTATTGGTGTAAATGATAAAACAATAATTAATTCTTTTGAACAAAATCGTGAAGCAATAAAAAATACTAGAAACGAAGAGACAAAAAGTGAACTTACTGCTTATTTTCAAAACATACTAAACATTATTGATAGATATTTAGAAGAATATAACATTAGATATTCAAATCAAGTAAGCTTTGAATCAACAAAAGTAGAAAAGTATAAAAAATATATTAATTTATTCAGTAAAAAAGAATTTGATACATTATTTGATGAATCTGATTTTGAAGAACTAAAAGCTTTAATGAGTGAATGTAGTCTTGAACCATTAGATAAAATTGAAATTTTAAAATATATTAATTTACAAAACATAACATTTAAACTAAAAGGCAAAAAAGAAGTAGAAGATTTTGACTTAAAAAGCCATATATATTTCTTAGTAAGTGATTACTTAAATGATGACGAATACGTTAGTATTGTTAGAAAAGAAATGCCATATATTGATTATGAAACTTTAGTATTTATTCCAAAAGAGGGAATACGTATTGCTAAAAAACATAATTTAGATCAAGCAAAGACAATTAATACTTTAGTATCTCTTGCAATAAATAGTTTATATTTAAAATATGAATATTTCATTGAAATGGATAAAAACGAAAATCAAGAAGATAAAGAAAATTTACAAAATAATAATATTGAAATAGATTCTTTAAAAGATGCAATAACTATGCTAGAAGGATTCTTTGTTGATCGTGAAAAAGTTTGTTTAGATTTAGCAACAGCTTTAATTGTTGAAAACGAAGAGTATTTAAACAAATATGCAACTGAAGCAGAAACATATTTAGATAAAACTGTAAGTGAAATATTAGAACTTGGTTTTACTGAAAATGAAGCTGTTGTATTAAAAACTATACCAATACTAAAAGGAATAAAAGAAACAATTGATATAATACCAACATTAGATGGAGAAGAAAAAAAGGAAAGACTTACATATTTAGAAGAACTTATGGATATGTATAATGAAACAAAAACATATGCTCTTTCAAGAATAGATGCAATAAAAAAATAGGGTGATAAAGTGTGAATACTAGCAATGAATTATTATTATCAATTATAAATTCTAGAAAAGATGAATTGTTGAATAAAAAAAATGAAACAGTATATTTTAATGACATTGATTTAATCAAACTATATCATCAAATAGAAAAGAAAAAGGATAATATAAAAAATTTAGATAATGATTTAATTGAGGAAATAGTAAATTCTTCTTCTGCTAAAAATAAAGAAAAATTTATAAATTCTATAAAAAATATAAGAGACTTATATATTGGTCAAGAAAAGTATAAATTAAATGTTAACTTTAAACCAAAATTCTCAAAAGATATAACAACATTTTTAGATATTATGAGAGAATATATTGAATCTAAAAATAAAGGACTTATTGATTTAGAAGAATATTTAAATTCTTTAGATGACCTATTAGATAAAATTGTTAATAATGAGTTAATAATTAACTTTTCTTTTATAGAAAAAATAGTAAATGACTATAATGCAATTGATTTTGAAACTAATTATTATAGAATAATGGAATATATTTCTATGCACAATTTAGCAATATTAAAAACTCCAGATAATATATTACCAGTTGTTGAAACAAAGACAATTAAATCAATTGAAGAAGATGCAGAAATAAAAGAAATTCTTAATAAAGTTGGATGTAGTTATAAAGATTTATCTAGTGAAATACTTGCAAGATTTGTTACAGTTAATCGAGATACTCTAATGAATAACTTTAGACTTATTAGTAAAAATAAAGCAGAAAATTATGGAATACTA
Organism: uncultured Bacilli bacterium; assembly: GCA_934098345.1. Classification (GTDB taxonomy): domain Bacteria; phylum Bacillota_I; class Bacilli_A; order RF39; family UBA660; genus CAG-582. The sequence continues at coordinate 25,406 of CAKONX010000005.1, read as the reverse complement.
CATTTAATTTCCAAAACTAATTTTAAAGCAAAACTTATAATTATGCTTTATTCTGATCCAGAAACTATAAAAAATGTAGTTGATTTAACTAGAGACATAAATGGTAAAATTAATGTTCCTCTTTTAAAATCAGTTTGTAATAATGTAGCTACTTGTTTTATTAAAAATGAAAATGATACTTATAAACCAATGTATGAAACATTTAAAAAGAATATTGAAATGTTAAAATCATTAGAAATAAATTATCCAGCTTTAATTAAAAATGCTCCATTATTTATGATAATAAGTCCAAGTGATTTAAGTTTTACTTTAAATCATTTAGAAGAATTAGGATTTACCAAAAAACAAGTTATTAACAAATGTTATAAGACACTTGCAATAAATCCAAGTTTAATTGTAAAAAACGCAAATTACATAAAAAATACAATAGTTGACTTTGATAAATTTATAAGTGAAAGTAAAAACTATGTATTATTAAAAGTGGAATCATTAGAAGATTATGTTAAATACTTAAAAAATAATGATAAAGAAACAATTACATACAAATGCTTAACAAATAATTTAGAAGAATTAGTTGTTGAAAGTTTAAAAGATGGTGATTAATTTGATAAGTTATATTAAAGATTATGGAGTAAGTAATATTGAATATGAATATATATTGAGAGATTTAAAAAAAGAATATATTGATATTTTAGATATTGAAAGTGAAAACATAAAAGAAGTTTTAAAATATTATAATTCAATAAATATATCAAGTGAATTATTTAATATAATAATGCATAGATTTGATTTAATAGTTACAACTCCAGAAGAACTAGAAAAAAAGATAAGTAAAATTGATAGTAGACTATTTAAGAAAATAGTTAATAATAATGTTGATAACTTAGTTATGTTTGGTATATAAGCGTACATTTTGTGCGCTTTTTTAAACTTTGTATTGTATTATTTTTAATAAACATGTTAAAATGAATGTGTATTTATTTTTTGGCCTGTTGGTGAAGTGGTTTAACACATAACCCTCTCAAGGTTACATACATGGGTCCGAATCCCATACAGGTCACCATTAGAAAATTGAACTCACCAACATGAGTTTTTTTATTTTGCAAAAATTTCTTTTTTAAAACCTAATAATAGTGTATAATTTATTTAAGGAAGTGAAGGAATGGACTTATTTATTAATGGTTATAATGTATTTTTAATTATACTTATAACATTCTTAACATCAGTAATATTAACTCCTGTTGTTAAAAAAATTGCTTTCCATGTCGGAGCAGTTGATAAACCAGATCATAAAAGAAAGGTTCATGATCACATTATGCCATCCATGGGTGGACTTGCAATATTCTTTGCATTTTTAATTGGTTATATGTTATTTGCACCTAAAACGACTCAAATGTTATCCGTTTTAATAGGTGGTTTTGTTATAGTAATAACTGGTATGCTTGATGATATAAAACCATTACCACCAAAGATAAAATTTTTAATGCAAACTGCAGCAGCATGTATAACTGTTTTTTATGGAAATATTACTCTTGCAGATATGACTATTTTTGGAACTACTTTCCATTTTGGAATATTTGCATATCCAATTGCTGTTCTATTTATGGTATCTATCATGAATGCTATTAATTTCTGTGATGGACTTGATGGTTTAGCAGCTGGAACATCCACAATTTACTTTATTACTATTTCTATAATAGGTTATATTATGAATAGACTTGGTGGATTAGATGTAATCATGTGTTTAATCATGATTGGAGCATGTTTAGGTTTCTTAATGTATAATTTTGCCCCTGCTACAATATTTATGGGAGATACAGGAAGCTTATTTCTAGGTTTCATTATTTCCGTTATTGCTCTTTTAGGATTTAAAACAGCAACAATTACTTCTTTAATAATTCCTTTACTAACTTTATTCGTTCCTATAATTGATACATTCTTTGCAATGTGTAGAAGAATGCTTAGAGGTGAAAGTATTGATCATGCAGATCGAGAACATTTACATCATCAATTATTAAAAACAACTAAATCAACTAAAAAAACAGTTATCATAATGTATTTAATAAATACATTATTTGCATCAGTTTCTATATTTTATACTTTAGGTGATAAAAAAATTAGTATGGTATTATATTTAGTTTTATTAATATTATTTATTATCTTAGTTATGAAAACAAATATTTTATTTGAACATGAAAAGAAAGGTAAAAAATGAAAGTAAATTTATACGATTTTGATAAAACAATATATGAAGGAGATTCATCGACTGATTTTTTCTTCTATGCTTTATCAAAAAATCCTAAAATAATTATTTTAATTCCTAAAATAGTATTAGCAGCTATAAAATATAAATTAAGAATAATAAATAAAACTAAAATGAAAGAGACTATTTTTTCATTTTTAAAATATGTTAATAATGTAGATGAACTAATAGATTCATTTTGGAAAACACATGAAACTTATATTAAATATTTTTATTTAAAAAAAGATCATTCAAAAGATATTATAATTTCTGCTTCTCCTGAATTTTTATTAAAACCAATTTGTAAAAAATTAAATGTATTAGATTTAATTGGAAGTGATGTCGATAAAAAAACAGGTAAGTTTAAAAAGAAAAATTGTCATGGAGAAGAAAAAGTAAGAAGATTAAATCAAAAATATAAAGACTTAAATGTATGTGAATCTTATTCAGATTCTTTAAGTGATATTCCAATATTAAAACTTGCTAAAAAAAGTTTTATAGTAAAACATGAAAAACTTATAGGAAAAAATTTTAATTAAAGTCAGAAATGACTTTTTTTTTATTAAATAGAAATAATTATCGGTATTAACCTATGAAAAGTCCCAATAATTTGATAAAATGGAAATGGTGAATATAATGGAAGTTAATGTAGGAGTAAGTAATCATCATGTACATTTGACAAAAGAAACATGGATATCTCTTTTTGGAGATAAACCAATGATAAAAAGAAATGATTTAAGTCAAAAGGGAGAATTTGCAACTATAGAAACTATTACTTTAGAAAATAATAATAAAATACTTGAGCATGTTAGAATAGTTGGTCCTTTTAGAAATTATGATCAAGTTGAAATATCTAAGTCTGATGCTAATTATTTAGAAGTGTTTCCACCGGCAAGACAAAGTGGAGATTTAAAAGATACTCCTGGTATAACATTAATTGGTCTATGTGGAAAAGTTACTTTAAATAGTGGAGTGATTATTGCTGAAAATCATATTCATATGAATCCAAAAATGAGTTCTTCTTTAGGCCTTAGTAATAAACAAATTTTATATGTATATAATAATCAAGATTATTTATTTGAAGCAAAACTTAAGGTAAGTGATAATGGAGTTTTAGAACTTCATATTGACAGAGACCAAAGTAAACTTTATAATCTTGAGACAGGAAGCAAAGTGGATTTTAAAGTATGTGGAAAATAGGAAACGTAGAAATTAAGAACAGAATAGTTTTAGCACCAATGGCTGGCATATCAAATACTTCTTATCGAAAAATAATAAAAAGTATGGGTGCAGGTTTAATATATGCCGAAATGGTAAGTGATAAAGCTATTATGTATAATAATGAAAAAACAATTGAACTTTTAAAAATGGATGAAAGTGAAAGACCTATAGCTCAACAAATATTTGGAAACGATAAAGATTCATTTGTAATTGCAGCAAAGAAAATAGAAGAGCTAATGCATCCAGATATAATTGATATCAACATGGGTTGCCCTGTTCCTAAAATTGCTTTAAAATCTCAAGCAGGAGCATCTTTATTAAAAAATCCTGAAAAGATTTATGAAATAGTTAAATCTGTAGTTGAAGCAGTAAATGTTCCAGTTACAGTAAAGATAAGAAGTGGATGGGACACATCAACAATTAATTGTGTTGAAGTTGCAAAGTATATTGAAAAAGCAGGAGCAAGCGCAATTACACTTCATGCAAGAACTCGTTCTCAAGGCTATAGTGGTAATGCCGATTGGAACTTAATAAAAAAAATAAAAGAAGCAGTAAGTATTCCAGTAATTGGAAATGGTGATGTAAAAAGTTGTTTTGATGCAAAGCGCATGTTAGATGAAACTGGATGCGATGCAGTCATGATTGGTCGAGGTGTTTTAGGTAATCCTTGGCTTATAAAAGAATGTGTTGAATATTTAGAAAGTGGTAAATATCCAACAGAAGTATCTTCTAAAGAAAAATTAGAAATGTTAAAAAAACATTTTGAATTACTATGTAATGATAAAGATGAAAAATTAGCACTTTTAGAAATACGTACTCATGCACTTTGGTATATAAAAGGTTTACCTGGAAGCGCAAATATTAAAAATCAAATTTGCAAAACAACAAATAAAGAAGAACTTTTTAATATATTAGATAATTATATTAATGAGTTATAAATAGAAGTGGTGTATTATGAAAAAAATTAGTAAAGGTGAATATTTAAGTGAGTTAAGAAAGAAGAAAAACTTAACTCAAAAAGACCTAGGAGATTTAATTCATTATTCAGATAAAAATATATCTAAATGGGAAATGAATAAATCTTTTCCAGAAGATGAAAAGACTTTAAGTGCTTTAGCAAAAGTTTTAGGTGTAACAGTTAAAGATTTAGAAAGAGGTGGAAGAAAACCATTATTTGAAACTATATATTTTAAGGTTATAATAATATTAGTAGTTCTACTTGCAGTACTTGTTAGTGCAATATCTCTATTTAATAAAACTTTTGTTTATATTATAAAAACAGATAATAAAGATATTTATATAGAAAATGGAAATTATATTATCAATCATGAGTATATTCATTTTTCTATCAATAGTATTGATACAAATAGTACAGATGAAATAGATTCTATTGAATTATTTAAATATAATGATAAAAGTAAAAGCCCTACATTAGTTTATAGAACTAATTCATTCCCTATAGACATTTATAAACGTAATAATAGCAAAGCACTAATTAGGGATTTAACAAAATATCCAACTATTTTAAAAATTACATATAAAAACAACACTGAATTAGATATAAAATTATCTTTTAAAATTGTTAATTCAAAATATGATTATCAAGAAAAAGATAAAAATAATTCAACAGCAGATGATGCTAAAACTTTAGAAGAATATTTAACTAAAGTTGGTTTTGTACAAGATTCAAATTCATATATATAACAAATTAATGATGAAATTTTAATTTCTTTCAATAATAAACTTTTTTTGAAAATGGAAATTAAAAGTAATACAAATAGAAAAAATTATAATTTATCAATAAACATGAATAACATTAAAATGATTAATGCAAATATTAAGACTGGGGAAATTGAAGAAAAAAGTTTTAGGATATCTGAATATAAAAGCAAAGACTGTTTTAAAAATAAATGTAGTAAAGAAGAAGATTATATCGGGTATTTAATTTTCTTAAAAGATAAAATAAATAGTTATGAAAAAAATGTGTAGAATTTTGTAGAACTAGAGTAGAGCACAAACATCCTACTTTTCTGTTATGATGAATACAGAAAGGAGTAGGATGTTTTTTTGAAAAAGGGATTGCTTTTAATAGTAGCTAGTTTGGTTTCATTTGTATCAATTAACTCAGTTGCTGCAGAAGAAAAAACAGGTGATACTATAACAAATCGTAGTGGAGTTGTAATACCAATTGAAAAGTATAATGCTTTAAAAAGCATTTATTCAGATAACTTTATGAATTATATGACTCAAGATGAGTATAACATAATTAAAGATAAAGATTTATCTAAAGTAGTTATTAAAGAAACTACTGATGCTAATTTAAAATCTTCAACCGGTACAAGAGCAACTGAACATACAACATCATCAAAAAGTTTAAGAATCATTAATAATGGTGGCTATATAACAATGTCTCTAACATGGTATAGAGTTCCAACAATTAAAAAATGGGACGTTATGGCATTTAGAAAAAATTCAAGTGTTGGTATGAGCAGTTATTATTTCTTCAGACAATATTATGAAGCAAATAATGAATTACAACTATCAAGCGAAAAGTATGGACAAAACTTTGATAATGGCGTTGGAGCAACATTTAAGGTTCAAAACGGAGAAAATCATGAAATGGAATTATCTGCTGATTTTACTGGCTCTGGCCGTGTTTATGGATCTTATCAACATGCTTCAAATAGCAAAGCAACTCTTGCCGATGCAATGGATTATACTTTATCCGGTTCTGGATTTGGTGGCGTAATACTATTCAATGAAGCCATTGAAAGTAAATTCGACGGCATGGGCGGAGTTTATTTAACACTATAAAATAATACAAAGAAATGGAAGTCAGAAATATGGGACTACGTGATATAGAAATTACTGTTAAACCTCACTTTAATTGGGAAAATGAAAAAAGAATTGCTATATATGCATATTTATTTACACTATTTTCATTATTTTTAAATGTCGCATTATTTCATATCTATTACTATAATGATGCTCATAAAGATCAATTATTTGTATATGATTCTACGAATAAATACAAATTAGATGATGTAAAGGGAATCAAAAAAATAGTTGATGCAAATAACTATAAAGTTAAAGTGCACACACCGAGCTTTAACAACAAATATGATGGAACAATGTATTTAATGTCAAAAGATAATTATAAAATAAATAATGGAAGAGATATTGTAAGTAAAGATGAAATCGTATGTCCCGATATTTTTGCGCCTGATCAAAATGTAAATATATTTAATATTGTTTTATCTAAACACATTTTGTTTTTAGATTTTTACCATAGAAATATAAACATTGATAAAAATTCTATTTTATATGTAGTAGGAACTTATGATTCAAGTGATAGACTAAATGACTCGAATGTATGTTATGCATCAGATGAATTATTGAAAGAAATAACTGATTCTGATTATAACTATAATCAAGGATATAATATAATACTTAATTCAAAAAAAGATAGGAAATCTGTAATAAAACAAATAAAGAAAAAAGGATATAGAGTTAAAAAATATACTGACGATAATTTCAAATATGAAAAAATCGGTACCCTATTAATATTTGACATATGGTTTAGTTCTATGATTTTATTATTAATTGAAATTAATAAATCACTTAAAAGATATAAAGAATATGTTAAAAATGATAGTTTCATTGATGAAAATTATATAGGTATAGAATTATTTAATCTTCAATTATCCAAAATGGTTTTATTTGTTGCAATGATGATTTTAGGTTGGTTTTGTTATTATTACGTTGAGTACATTTTTATCAACTGGGTCTTTCTTGATCTCGAATACCTAAATATTAAAGTTCCATTTAATTGGCTAGGATATATCTCTTTATTTCTCATCGTTACTATATATCCGATTATGTCAATGAATTGGTTTAACTTTAAATACAGTTTAACCTGTAGAAAAAAGAAAAAGAATCAATAAAAATATTTGGTTCTTTTTTTGTTGTAAAAAATCGCTTGCATAATACGAACAAGTGTATTATAATAAATTTACCTAATTTTAGTATACATTTATTATTTATGTGGTAAAATATTAAAGAAATTTGAAGGTGAAATTATGGATAAAATAATTATTAAAGGGGCAAGAGAAAATAACTTAAAAAATATAAATCTTGAAATACCTAAGAATAAATTAGTGGTAATGACTGGTGTTTCTGGAAGTGGTAAAAGTAGTTTAGCATTTGATACTATTTACGCTGAAGGTCAAAGAAGATACGTTGAAAGTTTATCAGCATATGCTAGACAATTTTTAGGTGGTGAATCTAAACCAGATGTAGATTCAATTGAAGGTTTATCTCCAAGTATTTCCATAGACCAAAAGTCTACTAATAATAATCCAAGAAGTACAGTTGGAACAGTTACAGAAATATATGACTATTTAAGGCTTTTATTTGCAAGAGTTGGAATTCCATTTTGTCCTAAACATAAAACACCAATAACTAGTCAAAGTATTGAAGAAATGACTAATAAAGTATTATCTTATGAAGAAGGAACAAAGCTTGAAATACTAGCTCCAATTGTTCATGGAGAAAAAGGAACTCATAAAGATTTATTTGATAAATTAAAAAAAGAAGGATTCACTAAAGTTAGAGTCAATGGTGAAAATTTTGATATTTATGAAGAAATAAAATGTGAGAAAAATAAAAAAGATAATATAGATGTTATTGTTGATAGAATTGTTTTAAAGCAAAGTGAAAGAAGTAGAATTTTTGAAGCAATAGAAACGGCTACTAAAATGGCAGAAGGTAAGGTTGTTATTAATTTAATAGGTAATAAAGAAATAGTTATGAGTGAAACTTATGCTTGTCCAAACTGTGATTTTTCATTGCCTGAGCTTGAACCAAGAATATTTTCTTTTAATGCTCCATATGGCGCGTGTGAAACTTGTAAAGGATTAGGAATAACTAAACATATTTCTATAGATTTACTTATACCTGATAAAAATAAATCTATTTTAGATGGAGCAATTCAAACAATCAATATAGAAGATAATATTGATACAACAAGATTACTTACTATTGCTAGAGAATTAAATATAGATTTAAGTTTACCAGTAAAAGATTTAAAAGAAGAAGATTTAAATGTTATTTTATACGGTACAAACCAATTATTTAAATTTGAATATACATCAAAATCTGGTGGTAAAAGATATACAACAGAAAACTATGAAGGAATTGTTACTAATCTAGAAAGAAGATATATGGAAACTAGTTCAACTTGGATAAGAGATTGGATAGATGGATATATGATAGAAAATACGTGCCCTAGTTGTAATGGTTCAAGATTAAAATCTGAAATATTAAATATTAAAGTTAATAATAAAAATATTTATGAAGTAACTAATATGTCTATTAAAGATTTAATTACATTTTTTGATAATTTAAAATTAAGTAAGACAGAATTAGAAATAAGTGAACTTATTGTTAAAGAAATTAAATCAAGACTAGAGTTTTTAAACAATGTTGGACTTTCTTATTTGACTTTATCTAGAGCTGCGGGAACATTATCAGGAGGAGAAGCTCAAAGAATAAGACTTGCAACTCAAATTGGTTCAAAATTAAGTGGAGTTTTATATGTATTAGATGAACCAAGTATTGGGCTTCATCAAAGAGATAATCAAAAACTAATCGATAGTTTAAAAAATATGAGAGATTTAGGAAATACGTTAATTGTTGTTGAACATGATGAAGATACAATGAGACAAGCTGATTATTTAGTAGATATTGGTCCAGTTGCTGGAGAAAAAGGTGGATATTTAGTTGCTGCTGGAACTCCAGAAGAAGTTATGAAAAATGAAAATTCAATAACTGGTGCTTATCTTTCAGGAAAAAAGAAAATTGAAATTCCTAAAAAAAGAAGGAAAGGTAATGGAAACTTCATTACTATTAAAGGTGCTAAAGAACATAATTTAAAAAATATTAATGTTAAATTTCCATTAGGAACTTTGACTTGTGTTACTGGAGTAAGTGGCTCTGGTAAATCTTCATTAGTTAATGGAATACTAAGAAATGCTTTATATAAAAATGTTTATAATTCAAAAGTATTAGTTGGAACAAATAAAAGTATTGAAGGTGTAGATCTTGTAGACAAAGTTGTAAGTATATCTCAAGATCCAATAGGAAGAACTCCTAGAAGTAACCCGGCTACATATACTGGAGTATTTGATGATATAAGAAGCGTATTTGCCGAAATGAAAGAATCTAAAATACGTGGATATGATAAAAGTAGATTCTCTTTCAACGTTAAAGGTGGAAGATGTGAAGCTTGTTGGGGTGATGGAGTTAAAAAGATAGAAATGCATTTCTTACCAGATGTATATGTTCCATGTGATGTATGTCATGGTACTCGTTTCAACAGAGAAACTTTGGATGTTAAGTTTAAAGGAAAAAATATTGCTGAAGTTTTAGATATGCGTGTAAGTGAAGCTTATGAATTTTTTGATTCAATTCCTAAAGTAAAAAATAAATTACAAGTATTAATGGATGTTGGTCTTTCTTATATCAAATTAGGTCAATCTGCTCCAACTTTATCAGGAGGAGAAGCTGGAAGAGTCAAACTTGCTAAAGAGCTTCAAAAGAAACCAACTGGAAAGTCAGTATTTATATTGGATGAACCAACAACAGGATTGCATGTTGATGATATTAAAAAACTTTTAGAGATATTAAATCGAATTGTTGAAAATGGAGATACTGTTATTGTAATTGAACATAATCTTGATGTAATTAAAGTGGCAGACTATATAATTGATTTAGGACCAGAAGGTGGAGACGGTGGTGGAAAAGTAGTCGCTACAGGAACACCAGAAGCAGTAGCTAAAGTTAAAGAATCATATACTGGTCATTATTTAAAAGATATATTAAAAGTTGATAAATAGAAAGTTATCAACTTTTTATTTGAATAATTAGTTATCATAATCTATAATATTTATGGAGAGTGATAGAATGAATCCTATTATGTTTACAATTGGAAATATAGAAATACGTTGGTATTCAGTATTAATACTTACAGCAGTCGCTAGTGTTTTCTTTTTAGCAGAAAGAGAAGCATCTAGATTTCATATAAAAAAAGACTTTATGTTTAATTTAATGTTTTGGGGACTTATATTTGGAATAATAGGTGCAAGATTATACTATTGTGTATTTGAATATAATGCGTTTAAAAATAATTTAATTGATATACTCAAAGTTTGGGAAGGTGGACTGGCCATTCATGGAGGTATAATATTTGGATTAATTACAGTTATTATATATTGTAAAAAATATAAAGTAAGAGTATTAAGAATTACAGATTTTGTAGTTGTTCCTCTTTTATTAGGTCAAGCAATTGGCCGTTGGGGAAATTTCTTTAATCAAGAAGCTCATGGAGTAGCAACTAATCTTGAAACACTACATAGATTAATGGTTCCTGATTTTGTTATAAAAGGAATGAATATAGATGGAGTACTTTATATGCCAAGTTTTTATTTTGAATCCATAGTTTGTTTTATTGCATTTTTAATTCTTTTAGTAATAAGAAGAGGAAAATATATTAAAGTTGGAATGCCAACTGCGGCATATTTAATAATATATGGAACATTAAGATTCTTTATTGAAATTGGTAGAACAGATTCTTTAATGCTAGGTGGATTTAAAATGGCTCAAATTATTTCAGTAACCATGGTTTTAGTTGGTATTGGAATGATTATGTTTATGAGTCGAAAAGGGCGATTTGAAGATTTATATAATGATATCAATAATGTTGATGATATTATGTTTTAAGCAAGATGAAAATTCTTGTTTTTTTGTGACATATTTTTTCTTTTTTTCATAAACTATAATAGAAAGGAATGTGAAAAATGAACAACGATTGTACATGCGGAAATAAATATAATCCATCATGTCCACCTTCACCAATTCCTCCAAGACCTCCAAGAGTAGGCCCTACAGGTCCAACAGGAGCCACTGGTCCAACAGGACCTAGAGGTACTCAAGGTCCAACCGGAGCTCAAGGAGTACAAGGGGTTCAAGGATTAACTGGAGAAACAGGACCTACAGGTCCACAAGGGATTCAAGGAATCCAAGGCCCAGTTGGTCAAACTGGAGCAACTGGAGCAACAGGTATTCAAGGTCCTACAGGCCCAACAGGAGCAACAGGAGCTACTGGAGTACAAGGAATTCAAGGAGTACAAGGAGTACAAGGACCTACAGGCCCAACAGGCCCAATAGGAGCAACAGGGGCTACAGGTGATCAAGGAATCCAAGGAATCCAAGGAATTCAAGGCCCAACAGGTCCAACAGGATCTCAAGGAATCCAAGGGATCCAAGGAGTACAAGGCCCAACAGGTCCAACAGGTGAAACAGGAGCTGTAGGTGAAACAGGAGCCACTGGTCCAACTGGCCCAACAGGTCCAACAGGTCCAACAGGTCCAACAGGAGCTACAGGAGATTCTCCATCTTTAACTATCGGAACTGTTACAACAGGTGAACCAGGTACTGAAGCAACTGCATCAATTTCTGGAACATCTCCAAACTTTGTTCTTAATTTAACAATACCTGCAGGCCCAACAGGTCCAACAGGATCTCAAGGAATCCAAGGAATCCAAGGAGTACAAGGACCAACAGGTCCAGCAGGTGAAACTGGAGCTGTAGGAGAAACAGGTCCAACAGGCCCAACAGGTCCAACAGGTGAAACTGGCCCAACAGGTCCAACAGGTCCAACAGGTGCTGCAGGATAGGAACTAAAAATGTATGAATAAACTTAAAATAGCTGTATATGCGATATCAAAAAATGAAGAAAAATTCGTTGATAGATGGTATGAATCAATGAAAGAAGCTGATGCAATATATGTACTAGATACAGGTTCAACAGATGAAACTGTTAAAAAGCTTAAATCTTTAGGAGTAATTGTCAATTCAGAAATTATTACTCCATGGAGATTTGATGTAGCTAGAAATAAAAGCTTAGAAATGGTTCCTGAAGATGTTGATGTATGTGTCTGTACAGATTTAGATGAAGTATTTGAAAGTGGTTGGCGTAAAAAAATAGAAGAATCATTTAAAAATGCTAACCGATTAAGATACAAATATAATTGGTCTTTAGATGAACAAAATCGTCCAATTGTATCATTCTTATATGAAAAAATTCATGATCGAAAGCATTACAAATGGATTTATCCAGTTCATGAAATCTTAAAGTGTTCTTTAGAAAATGAAGTAGTTAATACTGATGAATCTATAGTGTTAAACCACTATCCAGACAGAACTAAATCAAGATCTCAGTATTTAAATTTATTGGAATTATCACATAAAGAAAATCCTGATAATGATCGAACACTTCATTACCTAGGAAGAGAGTATATGTATTATGGTAAATGGAATGAAGCCATTGATACTCTTATTAAGCATACTAAAATGGAATCAGCTTGGTATTTAGAAGTTGCTGCTTCAATGCGTTTTATTAGTAGATGTTATCAACATTTAAATAGATATGATGAAGCAGAAATATGGTTAAAAAAAGCAATTGAAAAATCTCCAAACGCTCGTGAACCATATGTAGAGATGTCTTTTTTGAAATATAATCAAAAAAAATATCTTGAAACTATTGAATACTTAATAAAAGCTAAACAAATAAAGAAAAATGAGCTTTTATATATAAATGAACCATTTTGTTGGGATTCTACAATTGATGATTTATTATCACTATCATATTATAACCTAGGTTTTAAAGACGAAGCTATGTTCTATGTTGATAAAGCCTTAGAATATAATGGCAATGATGAAAGACTAATAAATAATAAGAAGATATTTGAAAAATAATATCTTCTTTTTTGTAAAATAAACATTTTTTATAGAAACGAACAATTGTTTATAGTATAATTGATATAGAAAAGGATGATTTTATGAATTATAAGGCAGGATTAAATAAGGAACAGCTAGAAGCAGTAGAACATGTGGATGGACCATGCCTTGTAATGGCTGGAGCTGGAAGTGGAAAAACAAAAGTATTAACTACAAGAATTATTAATTTAATTGAAGAGGGTATTAATGATTACAATATCCTTGCAATTACATTTACGAATAAAGCAGCAGCCGAAATGCGTGATAGAGTTTACAATATGTATGGAGATGTTAGAACTTTTATTGGTACATTCCATTCGTTAGGTTTAAGAATCATAAGAGAAAATTATGAATTATGCGGACTATTTAATAATTTTAATATTATTGACAGTGATGATGTATTGTCTATCATTAAAAAAATAATGAAAAACAATAATATTGACCCTAAAAAATTTAGTGCATATGCAATTCGTAATAAAATATCTTTTATAAAAAATGAACTTTTAAGTGATGCTGAACTAGATAAATTTTTTAATACCGAATTTGATAAGATGGTAAAAAATATTTATTTTAAATATCAATCTATTTTGGCTGAATCAAATGTTGTTGATTTTGATGATTTACTAGCTAAACCAGTTATTTTATTTAGAGAACATAAAGATATACTAGAAAAATATCAAGAAAGATATAAATATATATTAGTTGATGAGTATCAAGACACAAATCCAGTACAATATAAACTAACTAAGTTACTTGCAAGTAAATATAAAAATATCTTTGTTGTAGGAGATATGAATCAAAGTATTTATGGTTTTAGACAAGCAGATTATAAAAATATTGTTAACTTTGAAAAAGATTATAAAGACTGTAAAGTAATTAAACTTGAAGAAAATTATCGTAGCACAAATAATATATTAAATGCAGCTAATTCAGTTATTGCTAATAATAAAGAAAGAAAAGATCTTCGCCTTTGGAGTGAACACGGTGATGGTGTAAAAGTAAAATATATAAGGAGCTACGATGAAAGACATGAAGTAACAATTGTTATAAATGAAATAAAAAAACTTCTAGAAAATGGATATCATAGAAAAGATATTGCTATACTTTATAGAACTAATGCTCAAAGTCGTGTTGTTGAAGAAGGAATGCTAAGTAATAATATTCCATATCGTGTAGTAGGAGCATATTATTTCTATAATCGTAAAGAAATCAAAGATTTAATTGCTTATCTAAGACTTATTTATAATACACATGATGAAATAAGTTTAAGAAGAATAATAAATGTTCCTAAAAGAGGAATAGGAGAGGCAGCAATAAAAACACTAGAGTCAACTGCGCTTCTTAATAATACTAGTATGTTTGAATCGCTTAGTACAAAAAAAGAGTTAGAATTTAAAGAATTAATTGAGGATTTAATTAAAGATTCTAATTCTATGAGTTTAACTGAATTAATAGATTCTATTATGGAAAAGACTCATATGAAAGAAGAACTTGAGTTAGATAAAAGTTTAGATTCGGAATTAAGATTAGATAACTTAATGGAATTTAAATCAATTACAGCTTCATTCGAAGAAAAAGAAGGATGTGTTAATTTAGGAGATTTCTTAAATGAAATTAGTTTAATCGCCGATGTATCTGATCATAAAGAAAGTGATGATGAAGTTACATTAATGACAATTCACTCTGCTAAAGGATTAGAGTTTACAGTTGTTTTCTTAATTGGTATGGAAGAGGGAATATTTCCACATGCTAACTCATTACTTGAAGATAATGGATTAGAAGAAGAAAGAAGACTATGTTATGTTGGTATAACTCGTGCCAAAGAAATTTTATACTTAACTAACTCAAAAAGAAGAATGCTATATGGTAAAGATACAATGAATCCACCAAGTAGATTTATCGATGAAATAAAAAGCGATTATATAGAAAGAATTGATACAATTAAGGATGAAGCCCAAAAGATTGCTTCAAGTGAAATGTATATTGAAGGATCGAATGATGATTTAAATGTGGGAGATACTATAAATCATGATACTCTTGGTATAGGAGTAATTTTAAGTGTAGATGGTTCTTTCATTGAAGTAGCATTTAAAACTGGAATAAAAAAACTCATGAAAAATCATAAAAGTATAAAGAAAGTATAAAAAAAGACTGTGAAGACAGTCTTTTTTAATAGTTAGCTCTTTTTTTGATTTCTTTATTTACTTTTTCGTCAGCGGATTTTATAGCCATTATTCGTGCAGTTTCTAAAATTCTAGCAATAAAATTCTTTTTTTCAACTTTTTTATCTTTTTGGTCCATGTTCTATACCCTCTTCTAAATTAGTTTTTTTTTTATATTCTTCTAATATTTCTAATCTTAACTCTAACAATTTTTTTAAAATTTCATCATAAGTTCCATGATCCAATACAGGCAAATGTTCTTTTCCTATCATATAATCTGTATCATAGTTGGTATGTTTATTAAATATACCAAGTTCTATGTCGTATTTTGACATGATATTATTTAAGGCAGCTGGGATTCTACTCATTATTCTTGCCATAGTTTCGCTTGATGCTCCGCGACCAATTTCAAAGTGTCTTGCAATAGCATTTCTTTGAGCAAGCTCTAGAGTAGGATTTAAGATAATAAAAAATATTTCTTTACCATTTTCAACACATTTATCTATCTTTTCATAGATAGTATCAGTTGTTATATCACCCTCATATACCATAGTCTTGTCATCTAATTCCCCACTTAGAGCTACAGATTGAATCAAATATGATTTACCAGCACCAGGAACCCCTGAAAGAAAAATACATTTATCGATACTTTTATCTTTTGCAAGCATATCAAAATATTCACTGGCTAAACATGCTGCAGAGTTGTGAATTACTTCACTCAATTTTTTTCTTGACTCAATAGATTCAGTATATAAGGGAAAAGTTTCTTTAAATAGGTCTGAACAAACATATTTTCCATTAATAGACGATTGCAATTTTTTATATACTTCGAAGTGCTTTAGATCATTTTCTTCTGCATCTTTAATGAAAAAACTTTCATATTGCAACAATTCCTCTGATAATTCCTTTTTTAATCTTCTAATTTTTCCTTTTTCCATATGAATCTCCTCTTCTTAATTATAGCATAAATGATTGTAAATGCATATAAACAAAAAATTCACATAATTTATTTAACTATAAATATGTATTATGTTATAATTTTATAGGAGGTAATACTTATTATTGATACAGCAAAAATAAGGAGGATTTAATGAAAAAGAAAACACTTGTTGTACTAGCTGCAGGAATGGGCTCACGTTTTGGAGGTATGAAACAAATTGAACCTGTTGGACCCAATGGAGAATTTATAATAGATTATTCTATTTATTCGGCAATTAAATATGGTTTTAATAAAATTGTATTTGTAATAAAGAAAGAAAATTATGATATTTTTAAAGAAACTATTGGTTCTAGACTTGAAAATCATGTTGAGGTTTGTTATGCATTTCAAGAACTTAACGATATACCTGCTGGATTTGAAGTTCCAAAAGAAAGATGCAAACCATGGGGAACTGCACATGCATTATATGCAGCCAGAAATTTAATTGAAGGAAATTTTGGTGTTATTACGGCTGATGATTTTTATGGAGATAATGCTTTTAAAGTATTATCTGAAGAACTAGATAAAGACTATGGATATACAATTGTTGGTTATAAACTTGGAGATTCATTAAGTGAAAATGGGCCAGTAAAAAGAGGTGTAATTATTCACGAAGATGGAAAAGTTAGAAATATAATTGAGTCTTCTTGTGAAAGAGATGGAAATGAAGTTAAATGTACACCATTAGATGAAAGTAAGGAATCATTTTATGTTCCACTTGATCAACCAACATCTATGCTATTAAATGGATTTAATAACAATATACTTAAAACAATTGAAAATGAAATGTCTAAATCATTTGCTGAAGCAAAAGACTTAAATACTTATGAATTTTTGCTTCCTGATATCATAGATAAAGATATTCAAAATGGTGTAAATGTTAAAGTAGTTAATACAACTTCAACTTGGATGGGTATGACTTATAAAGAAGATAAAAAAAGAGTATCTGATTTTATACTTAATGAAATAGAAAAGGGTATTTATCCAAATAATTTATGGAAATAGGAAAACACTTTTAACAAGTGTTTTTTTTGACAAATAAATAAAGTATACATGGTATAATAGTTATAGGTGATATTATGGATAGATATAATGAATTAGTTGATCTTTTAAATAAAGCAAATTATGAATATCATGTTTTAGATAATCCAGAAACTTTAACAGATGAAGAATACGATAATTATTTAAGAGAATTATATGAAATAGAAAAAGAACATCCAGAATATATAAGAGAAGATTCTCCTACACATAAAATTGGTGGAGTAATTCTTGATAGTTTTAAAAAAGTTACACATAATATTCCAATGATGAGTTTAGCTGATGTTTTTAATGAAGATGAAATTACAGAATTTGATAATCGTATAAAAAAAGAAGGACTTAATCCAAAATACGTATGTGAGTTAAAAATAGATGGTTTATCAGTTTCTTTAAAGTATGAAAAAGGTATTTTAAAAAGTGCAGCTACTAGAGGTGATGGAGTAGTTGGAGAAGACATTACTCATAATGTTAAAACAATTAAACAAGTTCCATTAAAACTAAATCAAGAAATTGATATAGAAGTTCGTGGAGAAATATACATGAGCCGTGAAACTCTTTTAAAGCTTAATCATGAGAGAGAAAAAAATGGTGAAGTTCCATTTAAAAATTGTCGTAATGCAGCTGCAGGTTCAATTAGACAACTTGACTCAAGTGTTGCCGCCAAACGTAATCTAGAAGTATGGATATATCATTTACCAGATCCAGAAGATTATGGAATAAAAACTCATCATGAAGCTCTTGAATTTATGGCTTCTCTAGGCTTTAGAACTAATCCTAATAATAGACTTGTAAATAATATAAAAGAAGTATTTGACTTTATTCATGAAAAAGGTGAAATACGTTCAAAGTTACCTTATGATATAGATGGTGTTGTAATAAAAGTTGATAACTTAAAAGAACATGAAATACTTGGAAATACAATTCGTTATCCAAAATGGGCAGTTGCATATAAATTTCCAGCAGAAGTAGTTTCAACTAAATTAAAAGAAATTAAATTTACTGTTGGGAGAACCGGCGTTGTAACTCCAAATGCTATTCTTGAACCAGTGATGATTATGGGTTCTTTAGTATCTAAAGCAACTTTACACAATGAAGATTATTGTTTATCAAAAGATATTCGTGAAGGAGATACTGTAAGAGTTATAAAAGCAGGAGATGTAATTCCAAGAGTCGAAAGTGTTATACGTGAACTTAGACCAAAGGATTCTAAACCATTTAAATTTATAGAAACTTGTCCAATGTGTGGAAGCAAACTTGTAAAAAAAGATGCCGCTTATTATTGTATAAATGAAGACTGTGATAAAAAGAATATTGAAACTTTAATTCATTATGCTTCTAGAGAAACTATGAATATAGATGGATTAGGCGATGCCATAATTGAAGACTTTTATAACTTAGGTTATTTAACAAATATTGCATCAATTTATCATTTAAATGAACATAAAGAAGAATTAAAATTACTAGAAGGTTTTGGTAATAAATCAATTGATAACTTACTTAATTCAATAGAAGCATCAAAAAGTAATTCTTTAGAAAAAGTATTATTTGCATTAGGTATTCGCTACGTTGGTAAGAAAAATGCTAAAATACTTGCAAGTAATTATCAAAATATTGATGCTTTAATGGAAGCGGAATACGAAGATTTAAAACAAATTAGAGATATTGGTGAAGTAATTGCTAAAAGTGTGTGTGAATACTTTAGTGATGAAGAAAATATAAAATTAATAGGTGAGTTAAAAGAACTTGGAATAAATTTCAACTATAATTTAGATTCATCAGATGAAACAAGTATTTTTACAGGTAAGACTTTCGTTCTTACTGGAACACTTGATTCCATTACTAGGGATGAAGCTAAAGAAAAAATAGAATTCTTAGGTGGTAATTGTACCGGCTCCGTATCTAAAAAAACAGATGTTGTTATAGCTGGACATGATGCTGGTAGCAAACTTACTAAAGCACAAGAACTTGGTATAACTATCTGGGATGAAGAAAAATTTTTGATGGAGCTTAATGGTAAAATATGAACAGACTTTTAATTTTTATTTTTATGTAGTATAATGGAAATACTTAATTGGGGTGAATTATATGTTAGAAAAATTAAAGAAATTTTATAAAAATAATCGTATTTATTCAATTTTAATGATTATATCATTATTATGTTTAATATTAATGGCTAGTGGTGTTGTTATTTATTTTGTTAACCAAACTGTTTCTAGTCCGTATGGAAACAGACTTGATGGAATAAAAGAACATAATATTGATAATAGTATTGAAGAATTAAAAAAATATTTTAAAGAAGCAAATGGAGTAAAAACATCAGATGTAAGAATCCAAGGAAAAATTATTTATATTGATGTTGAAACAGAAAAAACTAAAACAAATGAAGATCTTCAAAATTTAGCTGTTGGTTCTCTAGCTTTAATTGATGAAAAAGAAAAAAGTTATTATGATATTCAATTTATATTTAAAAGAGAAGATTTAACGCCTTATTTAGGAAGTAAAAGTGCAAGCCAAACTGTTATTTCTTGGGCTAATTATTCAATAGACACTACAACTACTACAACCAGTAAGAAAAAATAGGTGATGTAATGAAAAAAATAAGAAGAGTTTTGATTATAACTTTATTAGCTTTAGTAGTCATAGGTTCATCTTTTTTTGCTTTATACAAATTACTAGTTGATGAAAATGCTTTATCTATAAAAGAAAAAAAATGGATAGATGAAAATAATAGCAATGTTATATCTTTATCTATTCCAAATGATTTACCAGTTTTTGGTAATACTGGAGCAGGTGTATTTTTTGATTTCTCAAAATATTTAACTGATAATTTAGGTTTAAAAATAAACAATAATACAGTTTCTTATCTATCAGATACAACTGGATATGGATTTAAAGTTACAGAAAACTATGAAAAAGATTCACTTTTAATGTTCAAAGATCACTTTGTTCTTATAAGTAAAAATTCAGGAGTTGTTTCATCAGATGAAGTATTATCATTAAATCCAGGTGTGTTAAGCAAAAATAAAACACTTGTTGCAACATATTATTCAGTTGATGAAAACTCATTAAAAAGTTATGATCAAATATCAAAAATAATTGAAGATTTAGGTAATGGTAACTTAACATATGCTTTAGTACCATTAAACGAATATAAAGATCAAATAATAGAAAATAACATTAACATTTTATATCATGTAAGTGATTTAAATAAATATTACTATTTCTCCTTAAGTGATAATGGAATGATTAATAATATATTTAAAAAAGAATTTAATTCTTGGATGAAAAAACAATTTACTTATGCATATAATAAAAATAATTATAAACTATTTGTTGATAAACTTGGCTTAACAGAAGTAGAAGAAGATACTTTAACAAATGGAGTTTATAAATATGGATTTGCTGAATATAAACCTTATGAAGTAATAACAAGTGGAGAATATGGTGGAATTACTTCTTCAGTTTTAAAAGATTTTTCATCATTTTCTGGTGTAGAATTTTCTTATAAAAAATATAGAACTCCTACATCATTAGCAGAAGCTGCGATAAAGGGTGACATTGATCTATATTATAACTACTATAATTTAATTACTAATTATATTGATACAGGTGCTGTAAAGAAAATTAACTACTATGTAATTGCTCATAATGATATTGATTTAAGTTTAACTAATATAAGCGGACTTGATAATCAAACTGTATACGTTTTAGAAAATTCATATTTAAGCGATATATTAAAAAACAGAAAAGATATTAAAGTAATAACCTATAAAAACAATACAGAACTTAATCGCATAGTAAAAAAGAAAGCAATATTAATAGTTGATGAAGCAGAATACAATTACTATATAACTAATAAAACTAATAATTATACGGTAAGACTTTCTGGAACAATGGAAACAAATAATTACTCATTTAGATATAAAAATACAACTGATCCTTTCTATAAATTATTTAATGCTTATACTAAGACATTAGATCCAAGTGATTTAACAAGAAAAGGTATTTCATCATATAATTATGTTGCTAAAAAAAGTGTAATAGTTGGAACGATTGCTAAATATTCTATTATAATTATTATTGTTTTATCTTATATATTTGTTGCTAAACATAAAAAAGAAAAAGCAATAAAAATAAATACTAAAGTTAAAAAAGAAGATAGAATTAAGTATATTGATTTACTTACTTCATTAAAAAATAGAAATTACTATAATGAAAAAGTTAATTTATGGAATAAAAATACAATTTATCCACAAGCATGTATAGTTCTTGATATAAATGGAGTTAAGACTTTAAATGATTCGTATGGTCATGAAGAAGGAGATAAACTTATTCAAGGGGTTGCCAATGCTCTTATTAGGACTCAAATTGATAACTCAGAAATTATGAGAACTGATGGAAATGAATTCTTTGTATATTTAGTAGGTTATCCAGAAAAACAAGTATTATCTTATGTAAAAAAACTTATTAAGGAATTTAATAAGCTTAACTATAAACCTGGAGTTGCTATTGGTTTTTCAATGATCGAAGATGATTCTAAATTAGTTGAAGATGCATTTAATGAAGCAAGCATAAAGATGCGTAGTAATAAAGAGGAATATAATGAAAAAAAGGTTTAATAAATTAAGTAAAAAAACCAAAGATCAATTAGAAAACTTAAAAATTTACTTCTGTAAAATTATTGAAATAATTAAAAAACCTGAAATGAGTATATTGCCAGGGCAACTAGCATTCTTTATATTATTATCACTTGTACCAATTATAACTCTATGTGGTTATGGAGCAGGACTTTTTAATATCAATATGGATACAGTTATTGATATTTTGGATAACATTATTCCAGCAGGTGTACAATTCTTAGAACCATATTTAACTGGTAATACGATTGATTTTACTCTTGCAATAATATTTATATGGATGTTTTATTTAGCAAGCAATGGTTGTAATACAATTATATTAATTAGTAATCAAATATATGGTATAAATCAATCTAACTGGATTAAAAGACGTATCAAAGCTATATTTATGACTTTTGGTGTTGTTGTAATAATTATATTCTTACTTGTATTCCCTGTGTTTGGTAAAAAGATATTAGAACTATTTGAATTTACAAATATGAATGAAACAATAATAGATATATTTCATATCTTAAAAGGACCATTAACATGGTTAGTTATGTTTGTATTCTTAAGAGGAATATATGAAATTGCCCCAGATAGAGTTAGAAGAAATTCACATATAAATACAGGTGCAATATTTACAACTGTTGGATGGGTTATTCTTACTTGGTTCTATAGTCAAATATCAACAAATATGACAACATATAATATATTCTACGGAGCATTATCAAATATAGCAATTTTAATGCTTTGGTTATATTTTATGTCATTTGTATTTGTTATAGGTCTTGTTTTAAATTATGGTGAAGAAATGGAACAAGAAAAAGAAGAACATAAAAAAGGTGCTCTTAAAGTATTAAAATCAGAAGAAAAAAAAGAAAGTATTGAAGAATAAATTCAATACTTTTTCTTTTAAAAAAATGGCTCTTATTGTATAATATTTAAAGGGAGTAATGGTTATGGAAAACTTAAAAGTAAAAAGTATGAATATTGATCTTTCCTTAGATAAGAACATTATAACTATCATGGGACCATCAAATTCAGGTAAAACTTATTTTTTAAAAAAAATGATAAATATTATTCCTAATGAAGATGTACTGTTAGACGGTATTTCTATTAAAGAATACGATATAACATATTTAAAAAATAATATAGTGGTTGTTTTAGATGACGATGACTTTAAATGTGAGTTTGTTGCTGAAGAATTATATTACTATATTTCCAAACTAGGTTATAGAATAGATGAAATAACAAATAAAATTAATGTGTTAAGTGAAACTTTTAAAATAAAAAAATTATTAAGTGAAAGAATTGATTTACTTCCTTTAGAAAAAAGAATATTAATAAAAATACTTTCTTATTTAATAATAAAACCAAAGATAATTGGTATTGATAACTTACTTGTATATTTAGATGAATTAGACAAAAACATTCTTCTTGATTATATAAAAACTGATGAAATAATATTATTAAACGCAAGTAATAATGGTGAAGATTTATTGATAAGCGAAGATGTTTTATTATTAAACGATATGAAATGCATATTTAATGGAGATAAAAAAGAATTATTAAATGGTAACACTATATTACCTTACATGGGAATTAACCTTCCATTTACTGCAGATTTAAGTCAAAATCTTGTTCTTTATGGAATAATTACAAAAGTATATCTAGATGATAAAAAGTTGGTGAGTAAAATATGGAAGTAGTAATAAGTAATAATATTCCAGATAAATTTAAATATCAAACATTAGGTGTAATTGGTGATTTAAATGATTTATTAGATATGGATTTTGATATTGAAGGGATTATATATGATGATTCATGGACAGTAAAAAGGTTTCTAAATGGTTTTCATCTAAAATTAAATAATAGAATTGAAAGTTTCTTTTTAATGTTAGAATTAGATAAAAAACTTTTAAACAAAAAAATAAATACTATTTCTAAAACTGATTTAAAATTTGTACTACTTATATATGCAATGTTGAAAAACTATAAAACTATTATATTTGATCATATGGATGCTAATATGAGTTACAAAGATAAAAAAAGATTATTAAATTTTATAAGAAAGATAAAAAATGATGATTTAAATTTTATATTTTTATCAAAAGATTTAGAATTTTTATATAAGATAACTAATCACTTAATAATAATAAATGATAATAAAATAATCTATGATGATTTAATAGATGATGCATATACTTTAGAAGAACTTGATTCAAAAATAATAAATTTTATTAAACTAGCTAACAAAAAGGGAGCTAATTTAATATACACTTTTGACCGAAAAGAATTATTAAAAGATATATATAGGAGTGTTATGTAATGAGATATTTAGCAAGTATCAGGTATGATGGTTCAAAATTTTATGGTTTTCAACGTTTAAAAAATAAAAAAACAGTTCAAGGTGAATTAGAAAAAGTTTTGACTCATATAAATAAAACAATGGTTTTAGTAAAAGGTGCCGGTAGAACAGATCGTGGAGTTCATGCCTTTGATCAAAAAGTTCACTTTGACCTTAATATTAAAATTGATGAAGAACATTTATTAACTGCTGTTAATAGTAGATTAGATCCATCATTAAAACTTAATTGGGTAAAAGAAACAAATGGTGACTTTCATGCAAGATTTGATTGTAAGCAAAAAAAATATCAATACATAATTAATTTAGGTGAATATGATATATTTTCAAATGATTATGTTTATAACTATAATCGAAAATTAAATATTCGAAATATGAAAAAATGTAGTAAATGTTTAAAAGGAATGCATTCATATAAAGTGTTTACTTCTGGGGAAAGGCAAAATTATAACTCAATAATTTATAATATAAAATTTAAAAAGAAAAAGAATCTTCTATATATAACATTTACTGGTGTTAGTTTTTATAGATATATGGTTAGAAATCTAGTTGGAGCTTTAATGCTTGCAGGTGAAAATAAAATAGTAAAAGAAAATATGAAAGAAATGCTAGAACAAGAAAAAAACATATATAATTATATGACGGTTCCAGCAAATGGATTATACTTAATGGAAGTAAATTATTAATAAAATAAAGCTATTTTCATATAATTTAAAGTAAAATTCGTAAATTTATATTGGTATTATAAAAAATGTTTGACATTTGCATGCTCTTAGCATATAATTTTAACTGGTACATTTTTTAAATTCTAATATTTGATTCGATGTGGGAAGTTGATGAGAATGGGAATTTTTGAAAGGGAAAAAATTATGAAAAACACATTTATGCAAAAGAAAGAAACAGTAGAACGTAAATGGTATGTGTTAGATGCTACTGATTTACC
>CAKONX010000004.1 GCA_934098345.1 uncultured Bacilli bacterium | reverse complement strand
TTATCTGTTCCATCTACTATTGCCTCTGAAAAATATATATCAAAGTCATCTATATTTTCTCCTATTTTTGTACTTCCGTTTATTATCAATGTTGTACTTATTGTTGCAAATCCTATTGCCATTATTAATATTGCTATTCCAATTAATTTCTTTTTATTTTTCATATTTTTCCCTTTCTATGGTGTTAGAGCTATTCTGAAACCACCGTCACTGTTAGTCCCTCCAGTGTACCTGTCGAAATAGAAAGCCCCCACAAGCACGCCATGAGTGTAACGCCCGCCTCGAACGAACCAAGGGTAAGAAGAGTCCACAAAGTCCGAACGGTCACTATACCAGCTAGAGTGCCATCTAGAAGTATTGTCTCCATCCAAATAACTTTTAAATGGTCCCATTTCTCCTGTGGCATCACCTAGTATTCTATATTGATAAGTACTAATTGCTGAAGATGCATTATAAACATCAAAATATTTACTATCATAATTTGCTAAAGTTGTTGCACTAAAACCACTTGACCCAAGTTTTCCACTTATATACGAAGCCACATATTCCCATGCTCCACCAGACATATCATATATTCCACTTATATTTCCGCTTGTACTTGCAAGGTATCCAACTTCTGTATTATATGCTGAATTGTATGTTTGGCCATCTCCACTTGTTCCTGGATATGTTTGTTGATTTGTTGATTTTAAAGCCGAATAACCTGTTTTATAATTTGAATTGTTATTTATATTTAACTCTTTGTTTATTCCATATCTAGAATGACTTAGATATGCAACTGCTCCCCATTCTATATTTTTTATCATATGTGAATCTAAAGCACGTTTATAGTTATATGAATTTAAAAATAAGTTATAAACAGTAATATTTCTCCAACTATAAACGTTTGGTTTTATTATTACTTTACTTGTGTCATTTAAGTTTACTTGAGCAGCTGATGCACTTGTTGCTCCTTTATATCCTGTTTCAAATTTTCCCACCCAAAATCCATTTACTCCCATGCTTATAAATGAAGGATGTGTCATGTACTCTCCATTATTACAGTTTCCACTTTCTCCACTTATCATTGGTGTTTTACAAGATACACCTTCTATATCAGTAGTATCTGTTTCATCAAAGACTATATCTATTTCGTGAGCTGTATCAACTGGAGCATCTACATTCCATAATTTATATTTATATTTTGGTATCCAAACAAAGTAAGATTCTATATCACTTTCTTGTATTATATCTCCTGCTTTGTAATTTGTATTATCTTCAAGAATAACTGCATTCGCCCATCTTTTATCACAATAGTTATACCACTCTTTTGAGGTATCTGCGTATGTAACTGTTCCATCTCCGTCTATTGTTACTGGAACAAGTCCTTCGCCAAGTTTTGGTACACTTACATTTTTACAAGATGTATCACTTATATTTTTATTATATAGTTCTTCTATTGCACTTTGAACATCACTTGCTTTTAAGCCTGATTTCCCATTACTAAATGAAACCTCTTTTGCTTTTATTAATTCAGCTGCATAAGTTATACTTGCACCTAAAACTAATCCAATCAAAAGAAAAAGATACTTTTTACCTTTCATTAAGTTCACACACCTATCATATTAAGTATACTTAAATTTATTATTAACGTAAATAGTAATATTATTAAAAATGTAAATGTTTACATAAAAAAAGCAAAGTTTTATCCTTCGCTTATTAAATATTTACCAGGTACCGGTGTTTCTTTTTCTTCCATTATTTTTCTTTCACAAAGCAAGAAACAAATAATGTTAAAGTCTGTTTGATTTAATTTTTTATTTGCATCATCTGGAAGTTCTTTAGTAATATAATCTATTTGATCTGCAATAATACTTTCATCAACTAAATGGCCATCTTTAAATAACATTTCTGATAAAAAGAATAAAGCCGCTTTTATATTTTCGTTATCACATTTTGTTAATGTTTCACAGTAAAGAGGTTCTAACACTCTAACTATTGGATCAACTTCTTTAAGATTAAATACCATAGGATGAGTTCCTGGTATTATTTTTTCATAATCTTTTAAAGAAAATATAGCATTACTTAAACCATTTGCAAGTCCTAAGCTTCTTAAGTTATCTAGACCAGCTTTACCAAGTTCTTTATAAACATAAACTAAAACTTTTTGTAATATTTCTTGATAAGAATATGTAAGTTCAAAAGAAAGTAGTCCCTCAACATTTACTTTTCTTTCCCAAACTGTACTTAAAACGCTTCTTACTCCTACCAAAGAAGGATCTGCAATAGGATCAATAAATTTGATTACATAACTTTCTTCTCTAATATCTATAAAATTATCTTCTGAATAATAGTCTTTAACAAATTCAGAATCAAGTAAGTCTCTTTCATATAAAACGAAATCCATTTCTTTAGCAAAAGTAGATTCTATAATTTTATAATTGTCTCTTAATTCTTTGGAATCCCTAAATTTAAGTAAAAAGTCACTGTTGGCTAAATGGTCTGAAAATCTATAAGAATATCCATCTTTTCTAAACTCTAACATTAAAACACCCCTTTGTTTAAATGTGCTTTATTATATAACAAGATTTAAAAAAAAGCAAATTTTAACCGGCGAATATTTGAACCCAATAAGTTTTTCCATTTAAAGTGTATTTACCAAATCCTACTCTTGTAAACATCGTATTTATCATATTTCCATAATGACCATCTGAATTTCTCCATACTTCACTTACACCAGCAGCTGTTTTTTGACCATATGCTATATTTTCTCCCATGGAGTTAACATTAAGGCTTAAGTCTTCGGCAATACTATAGCACATATTTCCATCTGGTCGAAAATGAGAAAATTTTTTAGAATAAGCCATTTCTATAGCACGTATAGTTGCAGCTAAATTAAGATCATCATCAATAGATAATGGAGATACATTAACCTCGCTTCTATAACCATTAACGTATGATAGCATTTCATTATATGTACTTTTATTTGAATTACTTACAGATTCTGCTTCTTCTTTTAATTCATTTGTTGTTGCTTTAAAGTTTGTAGAATCAATTGTAGTTTTTTTCTTTTTTCTTGATTTTTCTTCTTTTCTTCCATCATTATATACTTTATAAGTTATCTCATAATTTTCTTTAATTACAGTACCATATTTTGTAGTTTCTTCACTTTGAGTTTCTTTAATAGTTTTATAATCAAGTGTTGTAGTTGCTTTTTTACTAGTAGTTTTCTTAGTCGTTACTGTTGTTGGTTTTTCAGTAATTAAAGTTGTAATCTCAGTTGTCACTTCAGTTATTTCACTTGTTTCTGTTGTTGTAGTTATGTCACTAGTGACAGGAGTATCTGTTTTTTCTTCTTTTTTACCAAGAGTAAAAATGATAAATATAGAAGAAACTAAAACAAGTATAATAATAATTCTGATAAGTATTTTTTTCTTCATAATATCTCCTAATTCATAATTCTTTTAAACATTCTTTCTAATTCATATCTTGTAAAAGTTATAATTGTTGGTCTTCCATGAGGACAGTTATATGGATTATTACATAATACTAAATCATCAAGTAATTTTTGAGCCTGTTCTAGAGTAATTGCTTCATTACCTTTAACACTCATCTTACATGCCATAGTAGCTGCAATATGATCATGAAACTTAACTCTATCAAATAAGTCTTTGCCTTCAATTATAATATCAAAAATACGTCTTATGCTTTCAACTTCATATCCATTTATTAACCAAGTTGGATGTTTTTTAACTATAAATGTATTAATTCCAAATTCTTCTATTTTAAATCCTAAATCATTTAATATATTCATATTCTCTTTTAATTTTAAAAATTCTGAAGTTGTAAGTTCAATTGGAATTGGAAGTAATAAAGGAGTTGTATAAATATTTTGATTTTTTAAGGCATTTAATACTTTTTCATAATTGATTCTTTCTTGAGCAGCATGTTGATCTATTAAATACATTCCTTTTTCATTTTGAGCAATTATATATGTTCCTAAAGCGATACCAACTGCATAAAGTTCTTCTTTTTTTATTATTTCATTTTCTTTAATGTCTTCACGACTAACTTCTTTAACAACTTCTTTTATTTCTTCATAATCTGTCTTTGGTACTTCAGATTTTGGAATTGAAGTTTTAAAATCAAGTTGTATTTCTTCCATTTGCACATTTTCGACATCAGCCATAACCGGATATTCATTAAAGTCTTGATAATCACTAACTTCGATTTTAGGAATAAGTAAAGCTTTTTTTAATGCTGAATTAACAGTTTTAGTAAGTAATTCTTTTAAACCTTCAATTTTTGAAAATTTAATATCTTGCTTAGTTGGATGGATATTAACATCTATTAAAGTTGGATCTGTATCTATATTAATTACAACTACTGGATATTTTATATCTGGTTTAAAGGTATGATATCCATCATTTATAGCTGCATTAACCTCTATATTTTTTACACATCTTCCATTTACAATAGTAGTCATATGATTTCTATTACTTTTTAAAACACTTGGTTTACAAATATATCCTGAGATATCATAATCATCATTACTAGCATTTATTTCAATCATTTCCCTGCTGACTTGAAAACCATATATTTCATGAATAGTTTTTAGTAAATCATCACTTCCAGAAGTAAATACAATTCTTTTATCATTATTAGTTAAAGTAAATGAAATATTTGGATGACTCAATGCAAGTTTTTCAATATATGTTGTTACATTAGAAAGTTCAGTTACATCACTTTTTAAATATTTTAATCTAGCTGGTGTATTATAAAATAAATCTTTTACTTCAATTGAAGTTCCTTTTTTAGCAGGAGATGATTCATCTATTTCTAATTTACCACCATTAATTTGAATATGAGTTCCAACACTCCCTGTAGAAGTATATAAATCAACTTTAGAAACTGATGCTATACTAGGTAAAGCTTCACCTCTAAATCCTAATGTAGAAATAAAAAATAAATCGTCTTCTTTTTTTATTTTACTTGTAGCATGTCTTTTAAAAGAAAGTAAAGCATCATCATGATCCATTCCTACTCCGTCATCCATAACTTGTATTGATTTAGTTCCACTTTCTTTTAAATTAACAATTATCGTTTTACTTTTAGCATCAATACTATTTTCAACTAATTCTTTAACTACTGAAGAAATTCTTTCAACAACTTCTCCAGCAGCTATTTTATTAGCTAAATCATCACTCATTACTTGAATTTTCATATACCCTCCCAAACATACTATTTCTAACTTCAATATATTTAGAATCTATATTAGTTTCAATATCAGTTTCATTTTTTACAGATATGAAACCTAATCCTTTTAAAACAATATCACTACTGCTTTTTAATTTTAAATTATTATTTAATTCCAGTTCTTTTTTAAATACTTTATGAGCAATTTTTCTTGCCACTACATTAGTATAAATTGTTAAACTAGTTGGTTTAGTTACTTTAATATAAAATTTATTATCAAAAATACTTAGAGTTTCATTTTCTTTCATATTAAAAGTAATTGCTTCAATGTTTTTATCTACAACATCATTACTAATAAAGTCATCAAATACAATTCCCGGTGAATCAATAAGAGTCATTTCATTTTTTAATTTAACACGTATAAAATCAATAGTCGTATTCTTTTTATTATTAACTGTTATTGTGGAAACATCCGTATTAGTTTCTTTAATCAAATCATTTATTAAAGTACTTTTACCTGCATTAGTGATACCTACTACATATGTTTCTTTAATATTATTTTTTCCTAAATAGTTAAGTATGGATTTTGCTCCATGAGTAATAGTTCCACCTTTAAGCTTAATTTCACCATTTATTCCATATTCTTCTTTAATATATTTTCTAAAGTTTTCTTTTTTTACATGTTTAGGAATAAGTTCGCATTTATTAATGACTAATAGTTTTTCTTTTTTTATACTTTTATAAAAGTCCATTATATCTTTATTTATATTTAAGAAATCTACTAAAAATATAACAAATTTATTATCTTTATTAATTTTATTAACTATTTCTTTTTTATCTTTTGGAGTATTTACAACTACTTGTTCTCCATAATGAATCATTCTAAAGCAACGCATACAAT
The DNA here is from genome assembly GCA_934098345.1 of uncultured Bacilli bacterium. Classification (GTDB taxonomy): domain Bacteria; phylum Bacillota_I; class Bacilli_A; order RF39; family UBA660; genus CAG-582. Next base: position 27,878 of record CAKONX010000004.1, on the reverse strand, counting down.
ATGAAGAGTTATCTAATTTATTTTCTGGTATATAACCTATTTTTTCTTTATCAACAGATTGTAATTTAGCTCCACAACCAAAACATATTTTATTCATAATATCTTCCTTTTTTAAATAAGTCTTTTTTTGTTATTTTTGATGTAATAAGATTTTCAAATTTACGATTTAATTTACTTACTGCATATTCGTCTATACTTATTGGATTTACAAGTATTGAAGTAAAGTCCATTTTATTTGCTCCATATATATCATATAAAATTTGATCTCCAATGCAAGCTATTTCTGATGGTTTAAAATTAAATAATTTAATTATTTTTTTATATTTAAATTTAAAAGGTTTAAATGAAAGATATGCTGAATCAACACATAGTTCTTCTTTAAAAGATTCTACATTTTTTTTAACACTGTTGCTCATTAAAATTATTTTAAACCCCATATCTTTTAAGTCTTCAAATAAGTCTTTTACTTTTTTATTTGGTTTTGTTGCACTTTCTGGCATAAGAGTATTGGCAACATCAAAAATCAAACATTTTATTCCTGTTTTTTTTAAAGTCTCATAATTTATATCATATATACTTTTAAAGTATTTATCGGGTACAAATTTATCTATCATAAAAACCACCTTATAGATAATATTTTATCATAAAAATAAGCAAAAAAAAACAATAGACTTTCTATTGCTTTTTATATTCGCAGAAGTTTCCTGTGTAGTTCCACTTACAATTATTTGTTGTATCTCCATTACATGATGTTAAGTCTGAATGTCCTCCACAGCTTGTTATTCTATTTTCATCATCACTCTTGATTACTTCAGCTTCACAGAAGTTTCCTGAATAACTCCACTTACATTTATTTGTTGTATCATTGTTACATGATGTTGAATCTGAGTGCCCTGCACAACTTGTTACTCTTCTTTCATCTTCTGTTCTTGGATCATCTGGTTTTACTTCTACTGAATTACTGAAATCACATGTTCCATTCTCATCCCATACGTTTGCTAATTGCATTACTTGATTTACTAATACTGGTAAAAAGAATAGTACCACCGCAAATATGCATCTTTTTAATAATCTTTGAGATAATTTTTTTAATTCTGCTGTTATATCTCCTTTTGCTAATGCTTGTACAAATTCTAATACTGTAAATCCTATTACTAGAAGTGGTGCTACTATTTTAAATATTTTTAATGCACCATATAAGTCTTTTGTTACATCTTTTCCTAAAGGACAACCAGTATATAAAGATGAATCTGTAGCAGCCTTTTTAGTTGTAGTTTTATTCTTTTTATTCTCATCTAAATCTTTTCCTGAATCTTTTCCAGTTTCTGTTACAGCATAAGAACCATTTTCAACATCATCTGGTTTATCTCTTTGAACATATAAATTCGTTGCATCTGTTGTTCTAAAATACATTTTTGTTGAATTACACTTATCCGAAAAATATGCACCATAATTATCAGCTAATCTAATACTAAATGATTCTATCATTACAATACCAGATGGTTCAGTAGTTCCCATTAGGACTTCTGTTCCATCTTTTTTAAATACTTTATAAACTGAAAATTTATTTTTTCCATCAACATCTTTAAAAAATTCTATTTTAGCATCAAATGCACTTGAATTTCTAAGAGTCTTTCTTTTAGTACAATAAACTTTTTTTTCATTTGTTGATTGCTCAACACTACTACTTACATAAGTTAAACTTCCACTTACACCTCTTGCTGAATCACCTGCTGCACAACTAACTCCATTTGGATATATACCAAATTGTTGATCACCATCACACACATATACTGTTGGACAATTTTTTGCAACTTTTTCTCCTTGATAAATTACATTTTTAAATTCTTCGTTAAAACTCTTTGGATAGTAAGCATATTTATTAGCATTTTCAATTAATCCTCCAGAATCAGGGCTTCTCGTAATTGTTCCATCTGCATTTAAACTTATTTCAAAACTTACATCAAACCCACCTGCTTTTGTTGTATATTTACAAGTAGCCAATTTATCTGGTGCAGGTTCATCGTCATTTTTTCCTCCTGCTTGAACATCATTGATACTAAATAAACAAATAGTAAAAATTAACAATAAAAACTTATTTATTTTTTTCACACGCAATCACCTTCTTAAATTATAAATTATTATTTTTATTTTATCAATCAAAAAAATAATATATTACTCTATTACTTTTTTATTTTATACATACATTTACACATGAATTAAATATATCTTTATCATTTGCATATGCTTTTTGACAACCACTTACACAATTTTTACATGTATTTAAACAAGTATTATATTCACTTGATGTTGAACATGCTGATATACACATCATTAAGACAAAAAAGAAAATGTTTTTTTATTTCTTATCCTTTTTCATAAGTATAAAACTAGCTAGCAACAATAAAAGCATAATAACAATTATCATTATTAAGTAGCTTATAATTAATCCATAATTTCTTAAATAATTTATTATAAAGATATCCATATTAATAAAAGTATCTATCATATTATAATCAAATTTAAATAGATAATCTATTATATAAATCACTATAAAATAACCAAGTATAAATTTAATAACTTTAATCAAATTTTCTTTTGAAAATGCTATATCCTCTTTTAAATAAAAAATAAAATTAAATATAAAAAGTACATAATGTAAAATTAAAAATGAATAAAAAGAATAGTTCTTTAATGAAAATGTTAAACAAGGAAATAGCATTGATAGTAATGGGCCAATAAAAACCATGTAATAACAATATTTATATAATTTTTTATTACCTGTTAATGAGTAAATCAACATTAACATTGCTGTAAAATTGCAAAAATTTATATCAAGATGATTATGGTAATCATAGACACCATAATATATAAAACTTCCTCTTCTTAATATAAGATTAATTACTAATATTACTGCAAGTATAATTCTACTAGTTTTCAAATTTATTTTATCTCGTATTTTGTAAATAAATAATATTATAATAAGAGTTATAAGTATCAATATAAAATGCATTATACTAAATGGTTCAATAAGCATACCATCACTTTGATTTAAAAAAAATTGTTTTAAATTCATAATTTTCTCCTACTAAAAATTATATCAATTATATTTTAATTAGTAAACTCTTTACATTTTGTAGGCATATTAATTTACATATAATCATTAAATTTAATAGGTGATATTTTGTGTTATTTTTAATTCATTTACTTAATATGTTATCTTTTTCAACTGGATCTTATTCTATTAATGTTTTCCCTAACCCTATTCCTAAAGACGAAGAAGAAAAGTTAATTATAGAAATGAACAATGGTAATAAAGAAGCTAGAAGTAAACTTATTGAACATAATTTAAGATTAGTTGCTCACATAGTAAAGAAATTTGAAAGAATCGAAAAAATAAATGATGATTTAATTAGTATTGGTACTATAGGTTTAATAAAAGGTATTGATTCTTTCAAACCTGATAAGAAAAATAAACTAACAACTTATGTTGCTCGTTGTATTGAAAACGAAATTCTTATGTATTTTAGAAGTAATAAAAAGAATTTAAATAATGTATCTTTAAATGATGCTATAGGTCATGATTCAGAAGGTAATGAAATTAGTTTAATCGATGTTATAAAATCCGATGATGAAGATATAGTTGATTACCTTCATAGAAATGAAAATCTAGATAATATAGATGATTATTTAAGTATTTTAAATTCTCGTGAAAAAGAGATAATTATTAAAAGATATGGCTTGTATGATACAGATGAATTAACTCAAAAAGAAATAGCTGAGGAGTTAAATATATCAAGGTCCTATGTATCTAGAATAGAAAAAAGAGCTATATCTAAAATATATCGTGAATGTAAAAAAAGGAATCAAGAATTATAAAACCACTAGATTAATCTAGTGGTTTAAAGAATTCTCGTACATCAACATCTAAAACTTTGCTAAATTGCCATAAAGTTCCTAAAGAAAATGTTTGGTAATATTTTTCACTTTCAATATTCATAATAAATCCTACTGAATAGTTACTTAAATCTGCTAATTGTTGTTGAGTAAGCTTTTTCTCTTTTCTTATCCTTTTTAAATTTTTACTAACTACGTAGTATATATAATTTTCATCCATATTAGACATATAATCACCACAATTATATTGTCCCATAAAGATTAATTTTTATACTTCAGTTATTAAGTGAGAAAATACCTTTAAAAATATAGGAGCTATAAGAAAAAGTACAGCTATAAATAATATATAATGATCAAATGTGTAAACTATTTTATTTAAAATAAATGAACTATTAAATAGTATGTATATTAGACCATATACTATTATTAATATAATTGAACTTATTAATAAAATACTTTTTATATCATGTTTCTTTTTTGTTTTATTAAATATATTTCCAGTAAACATAATTAGTAATATTGTTATTAAATAAATAATATAAGTTATATTTTTTCCATTATCTATATTCATAAAATTAATATATTTATTATATTCTTTATCTTTTAAATTTAACTTTTGATATTTATTTGTTACATATTTATTTAAGTCTTTTTTTACTTCTTTTTTTGAAACTCCAGTTGATTCATTAATGACATTTATATAGTTACTTTTATCTATAACTTTTAAAACAAAATTTTTAGATAAAACTGTTAACGAAAATAAACTAAATACGACAGTTATACTTAATAAAAATGCATATAAATAACTACTTATTCTTTTCATAAAGTCTCCTATGAATTAAAGAATATACATAAGCACCTATAAAAGATGCACTTGAGTCTAATAAAACATCACTTATTTTAGCACTTCTATTTTTAACAAAATATTGATGTATTTCATCACTGCAAGCATACATAAAACATATTATTGAAGTAATAATTATTATATCTTTTAGCTTTACATCAAATGTATAAAGACAAATTGATATTAATAAAGCTAAAACAAAGTAAACAAAAAAATGAGCACATTTTCTTACTGGAAAAGTAAGTTCTTCTTTATTTTCTTCTTTTATTTTTAAAACATCACTTATATAGTTAACAATTATATCTGATTTACTTTTAGAATTTTCTCCAGTTTTATTTGAAAAAGAAAATATAAGTAGCATCCATATAATTACTAAAGAAACTGAAACTACTCTTTTTATCATAAATCAATTCTCGAATCTATATAATCATCTGAAGTCTTAAAAAATTCTTTAATAAATTTCATATCAATATTTACTTTTTCTCCTACTGGTGTATTTATATCATATTGTAAAAGTAAATCTTTAAAATGAACTGTATCTGTTATGACTCTTTCCCAACAGTTAATATATGAAGAATTGAAATCTATTTTTCTATACCAACTTAAATTTAATTCTAAAACATCTTTAAATTCTTCTTCTTTTAAATATTTCTTTTTAGCTGCTTCAATTTTTAAAGGAGATTCAAAGTTAGAAGAAATGTATCCAATTCTTGAGAAAGATATACCTATTCCATCAAAAGCATCAACCACATCAAAAACAATGGAATTTAGTTCATTAAAGTGATTATGTCTCATAACAATTAAAACATTGCTTTCATTAATTTCTATTTGTAAATCTGGATATTTATTGAAAACAACTAGAAACTTTTTATCTTGTTCATTTTTAGGAACTATTACTGGTTCTTCTAAAAATTCGTATCTGCTTAATATTTCTTTAGCAATTTCATTTAAATCAAATTCTTTTAATTCATCATAGAATAATATTATTTCTTTAGTATTTTTCATATTTTACCTACTTCCCATAATAATTTGTTAATAGAATATCTCTATTTTTATTTATATTATAATTTACTTTTGTAAGTATTGATTCATCACTTTGATCAGTACTTGAACTTTTAATAAATGTTCCATCGGAAAACCATACAAAGTTATCATGACTTGTTGAGAATACATCATCACCAATATAATTTTTTGGATCATATTTGATATCTAACATATTTAAAAGTGTTGGTAATATATCGGCAGTATCCAAAATAGTATCAATATCTTTATGTTTTATATCTTTTGACCAAATTATAAATGGTGTATTTTGTAATTCTTTTCGATCATTTATTTTATTTTTCTTCATAGCTACATAATTAGTATCAGAATATCCGTATACATAATGATCACTTACAAAGACTAAAACCGTTTTATCTAGAAGTTTTTTCTTTTCTAAAGATTCAAGTAGTTTTTTTATAGCATTATCAGTATCATTTACTAAAGTTCTATAAACATATTCTTCTTCAGAATATTTTTTTCTATCTAACTTTTTATTTTTAATAGATTTATAAACTTTATTATTTACACTATATTCAAGATGACCTGAATAAGTTGTAAAAAATGAGAAAAATGGGTCTTTATCTGTCATTAAGCTGAAGAGATAATCATCACTTATGAAGTTATAGTCACTGAAGTAATTAGTGTTTTCATCAAGTAAGCCACTTTTTTGCATATCTGATGCTGAATAATGAATATTATAACCTAGTCTTTTATGAAATTCCCCTCGACTATAAAATGTTTTAGTATTAGCATGAAATGATGCTGCTTTATATCCATTTTTCTTTAACATATTAGCAATACTATATGGATAATTAATATCCGTTTTATCATATATAGTTTCTTTATCACTTATAGCATATAATCCTGTATTACACGCAAACTCTGAATTAATTGTTTGACCTCCATTAAAGAATGGTGAATATCTATTTGTAAAGTTTAAACCAGTTTCTTTCAATTTATATAAAGTTGGCATAGTTTCTTCATCAACAACCCAAGAATCAACACTTTCCATCATTACATATATAACATTTTTACCTTTAAATATTCCAGTATAATCATTATCTTTTAATTCGGTTCCATAAATATTATTATATTCATCAATTTTATTTTTTAAAGCTGTTTTATCTAGAGTTAAAAGGTTATAAAAATATTTATAAACTGCTCTTACATTGTATTCATAAAATCCACTTATAAACATTGCTGCATTTGGACTTGTATAATTTAAGTAAATACTTTTGGCATTATAGTTTTCTTCCCATGCACTTACTCCTTTATTGCTTCCTAAAGAAATGTAAGCACTTACTCTAAATACTAGTATTAAACTTGCAAAAATTAATATAGGCACTAATTTTGGTTTCTTTTCTTCTTCTAAAGTCTCTTCTTTTCTATTTAATATTTTTACAATAATCATACAAATAAAAGTAAATATAATTGTTAGAATCATTCCAATACTCATATTAGCAAAAATAGAATGAACATATTGTAAGCCTTCACCAGCTACAAATAGATCAGAAAAAATCATAAATTTACCTAGTGATTGAACATAACATATTTGAGAAAAGAACAACATATCTATAATTAAATTCATAATTATAAAGACATTATATTTATATTTTTTAGGTATTAAATAAAGTATTCCTAAAAATAAGGATATCCATGAAAAAGAAAATAACATCCAAAGTATATGAAAACGTGCATGATTAAAACCATAACTATTCATATTAATTAAATCTCTTGTAAAAATGTTAGTAAATATACAAATTGAGAAAAATGACATAAACATTATTACATAAGATAAGACTTCTTTATTAAGTATCTTTTTCATGTTTTTCCCCTCCTAGTCAATAACTTTAATATATTCTATTATTGGTTGATTTTCTTCACTTACTGTTCCATTATCATCTTCAACTATAGCAAATTCACAAACTTTGTCAACTACGTCCATACCTTTAGTTACTGTTCCAAAAGCTGCATAGTTTCCATCAAGATATGTTGAATCACTTTGAACTATAAAGAATTGAGTTGATGCTGAATCTGGAGCTGAACTTCTAGCCATTGATATTGTTCCACGAACATGACTTATTTTGTTATTTATTCCATTATTAGAAAATTCACCTTTAATTGTTTTTTTACTTGCTCCTTCACCGCCTTGCATCATGAATCCATTTATTATTCGATGAAATTTTAAACCATTATAATAACCACTTTTTACTAAATCAATAAAATTAGTAACGGTAATTGGTGTATTATCAGCATCTAATGTAGCGTCTATTACACCATAATCTTTTATTTTTATTTCAATATTGTATTTTCCTTTTAAATAATCAGTTTCTACTTTAGTATTTTTTCCAGTTAAATAACTTGATATAACAATAAATAAAGCTATAACAAGAAAAATTACTATGCTTTTTTTATTCATTACTACACTTCCTTTTATTTTGATATTTCAATTATTTTATTAGCTGCACTTAAGCCATCACTTAAAGCATCTATTACAGTTGCATTTCCACGTATTACATCTCCACCTGCAAATATTATTTTATCACTTGTCATAGATTCTTTGGTAATAATTTGATAATTTTCATCAGTTTTTATATTACTTGATCTTAAAATAATATCATTATGAGTTGTTCCTATAGCGATTATAAGGCTATCGCACTTAAGTTCTTTTTTCTCATCATTACATGTAAATACAACACTTTTTACTGAATAATCTTCATCATATTTTATTTCTTTAGGTACCATTTCAAATTCAAAACTAACGCCTTCTTTTAAAGCATGTTCATATTCTTCTTGGCGCATTTTTAAATTACTTTCATCTTTTCTATAGCAAACTGTTACATAAGCTCCTAAACGAACTAAACATCTTGCGGCATCACATGCAACATTTCCACCACCGATAACAATTGCCTTTTTTGGTATATTTAATGGAGTATCAGAAAGTGGTGCATTCATAAGATTAATTCTTGTTAAAAGTTCATTAGCACTCATAACATTTTTTGCCATTATACCTTCAATATCTAAAGTTTTAGGGACACCTGCTCCTGTACCAATAAATATATAATCAAACTCTTTTTTTAATTCTTTTATAGTTATTGTTTTCCCAACTAAAGTATCATTTTTAAAAATGACTCCCATATGCTCAAGTTTTGAAATAATATTATTAACTATATCTTTAGGTAATCTAAAGTTTGGTATTCCATAAGTTAAAACACCACCGTATTTATGACTTGCTTCAAATACCATAACTTTAAAACCAGCTCTTCTTAAATGATATGCACATGATAAGGAAGCTGGTCCACTTCCAATAACAGCAACTTTTTTACCATTTTCCTTAATATTGGTAATTTCTTTTTTATAGTTACTTGCAAATCTTTCTAAATCACCTATTCTTACACTTTCACCATTAAGTCCACGAATGCATCTTGCTTGACATGTTTTTTCTTGAGGACAAACTCTTCCGCACACTTCTGGCATAACGCTTTTTTCACTTATTTTTTCGTATGCTTCTTCATATTTACCTTCTTTAATTAAGAATATAAATTCAGGAATATTTATACCTAAAGGACAACCATAAACACATCTTGGATTTTTACAGTCTAAGCATCTTTCACTTAAATTTTGTGCAGTAGTTAAATCAATATCTTTTTTTACTTCTGAAAAATCTAGTTTATTCACAGTTACCACATCCTCCATGGAAAGATTCGCCTTCTATTTCTTTTAAGTAAGCTCTTTTCTCTTCATCCCTATACATGTCCATTCTTTTTATTAAAGAATCAAAATCAACTTTTGCCCCAATAAATTCTGGTCCATCTATACATGTATAAGCAACTCTTCCATTATAATTTATTCTACAAGATCCACACATTCCAGTTCCATCTATCATTATTGGATTCATACTTACTATAGAAGGTATTTTTAAACTTTCAGCCATTTCAGTAACACTTTTCATCATTCTTACTGGCCCAATAGTTATGATAAAATCATAATTCTTATCATCTATATAATCGGTTACAAGTCCAATATGATCAGCAGAATTATCTTCTGTTACAATTAAAGCATTGTCAAAATAAGTATCTATATCTTCTTTTAAGATTAAATTATCAATTGTTTTCATTCCATATATTAAATCTACTTCAACACCACGTTTTTTTAACTCAACTGCTTGAGGTATAATCGGAGCTATTCCTACACCACCAGCAACAAATAATACTTTTTTTGCTTCTAAATTCAGGATTAATGATGGATTACCAAGTGGTCCTAAAACTGAATATATGTAATCTTGTTTTAAAGATAAATCATGTGTTGTTTTACCAACAACTTGATAAATTAAAGTTACATTTTTTCCATCAACTTTATAAATTGTTAAAGGTATTTTTTCACTTGTTTCATCAGGCATTACAACTACAAATTCTCCAGGAATAAAATGAGTTGCAATGTTTTCATTTTCAATCGTGATTTTAAATACATTTTTACTAATACTCACATTTTCAATTATTTTATACATAGTTTACCTCATCTACTACTTTTGTTTTACCAACGTAGTCATCTAAAGAACGGTGACTTTTTGTAAATAATAAAACTAAAGCAATTATTTCTATTATATAAGATATCATGCTTACAATAGCCGTAGCATAAATATATATTTCATTTTGAGGAAGTAATAAACATAAAAGTTCTATAATAACCATTATATTAACCCCTATAAATAAAGTATTTCCACTTACTAATCCTCTTAAGAATAAAGATGAAAATTTTACTTTTTTTCCATCATTACCAACTACTCTTAATTTAAACATTCTCTTTCCAATAGTTTGACCATCTGTAAAATAGGCAAAAACAACAAAATACAAAAAGTAGAAAACTAAATAATAAAAATTAGTTAATGATGTTGTTAAATCAAGTTTATAAATTGCTTTACCTATTTTTTTGGCAAATTTATTTATTTCACTAAAAGTAGTACTTTTTAATAAATCTGAACTTGATTCTTTATAAATAGTTGAGTATTCAGAATATGCCTCTTCATAATTATCCATTAAAGGATTCATGTATTTTATTCCTGAAAACAATGTTGCAACTAATACAACTAAAAACATATCAATTAAAAATGCAGATATTCTTCTATATATGTATCTATTCATAAGCATCTCCCTTATCAGTATTATACCATGTATAGTCAAAAAAAAAATCTACAAAATTGTAGATTAATAATATCCTCTCATAAAATATTTTATATTCCTTTTTAAGTAATCAAAGTATCCAGCTTTTTTTATATCTCTATCAATGGTTAAATCATAATCTTTTATTTTTATATCATTAGCATAAATGCTTAAAGTTCCTACTTTATCCCCAACTTTTAATGGAGCACTTACCTTATCTTTAGTTATTTTATAGTTATATTTATTTTGTTCTAATATATTAACAAGATCAACAGCATCATTCATAAGTTTTAATTTAGCATATTCACTTTTACCAGATTTTATATGTATTTTACCTAAATCAGCATCACTTTTTAAAATAGTTTCAATTTTAAAATTTGAAAATCCATAATTTAATAAAGCAATTGTGTCTTGATTTCTTATTTTATTATTTTCTTCACCCATAACAACACTTATAAGTCGCATATTATTTCTTTTAGCAGTTGCAGTTATACAGTATCCACTTTTTGTTGTGTAACCTGTTTTTAGTCCATCTAATCCTTCATAATAATTTAGAAGTTTGTTAGTATTTACAATCCATGTATTTGTTCCATTTGGATGAGTTATATAATCCTCATATATGCTTGAATATTCAAGAATTTTAGGATGATTTAAAAGTTCTTTAGCAATAAATGCCATATCATAAGCTGAAGAAAAATGATTATCTGAATCTAATCCATGAACATTTTCAAAGTTTGTATCTTTTAAGCCAAGCTCTTTAGCTTTTTCATTCATAAGTTTAACAAAAGCATCACTTGTACCGGCTATATATTCGGCTATTGCATAAGTTGCATCATTTGCTGAAGCAATACAAATGGATTTTAGTAAAGTATCAAGTTTCATTGTTGTATTAGCACTTAAATATACTTGACTTCCACCCATGGATGCAGCGTTTTCACTTATTGGAACCATATCATCTAGTTTTATTTTTCCTGATTCAATATTTTCCATAATAATTAGAAGAGTCATCATTTTGGTCATACTTGCCATTGGGAGTCTTGTATGACTTTCTTCCTCACTTATAATTGTTCCAGTTGACTGTTCAATTAAAATACTAGATTTTGCACTTGTTTCTAAAGCAAATACATTAAATGGAATTAATAACATAATTAATAGAATTATCTTTTTCATATCTTCACCTATTTAATATTATGATAATAAAAAAAAAAAGAACTAATCTTCTTAAATTAAATTTGACTCTTTAATTTTGGAAGCTCAATTTCTTCTTCATATACTTTTTTAGGTAAATCTATTTCTATATTTTTATTTGGTAATTCATCTTCATCAACAATAACAATTTTATCAATGATAAATTTATCTACTTTATATATTATTAAAGCTATCATCCAAACAGCAAATAGACCCATAGCTAGTTCATATAAACTCATTAGTATTGGATTTGAAAATACACTAAATTCATCAAAAGCAATATTATTTTTATTAATATATTCTATTATTGATAAGAATATAAATGAAATACTTATTGGTAAAACTGAGTTAGCAAATTTTAAAAATTTAGGTGCCTTTTTACTTTTTAAAGTTATAAACATTATAAGAAATGATAAAGACAAAATTATTATAAATTCTAATGTTGTAGGAAAATATATTAGTTCTACAAGTTTAGTAGAAACATTTTTTAAAAATATTTTTATTGTACTAACATAGTTTATTACATAGAACATTAAAACTATTAAACTAGCACCAATTGATGTATATTTTACTGTTTTTTTATCCATTAATTTATAAAATATTACAGATATAGCAAATATTGCAATTTCTAATAGTATTAATATAAATACTTTAGATCCCATAAGAGATTTAACTGCATATTTTATTATTTCTAATATTGATAATTCTGGCATAATATTACCTCCTTAAATTAATTCAAATATGAATACTGTTTGAGTTTTCTTATCTTTTTTTGTACAAGTAATAAGTGTTAATGTATTTTTGTTTTCATCTCGATAAATAGCTATGCTACCATCTTTTTCTTCTAAATATGTATTTACAAGTTTATATTTGTAAACTTTATTGTTATAAGTTATATTAGCTTCATCGCCAATTTCAAGTTTATATAATTTATCAAAGAATGATACTGATGAGTTTCCTCTATGAGCAGCAAGTATTAAATTACCATTTTTAACATCTGGCATACTACTTCCTTTTATTAACATAACATTATAACTAACACTGTTGTATTTAGAGTTTAAGGATACAAATCCTCTTTTTAAATTTATTTTAGGGATATCTAAATAACCGATGTAATTGTAATTAATTATTGGTTTTGTTGTTGTTACTTCTTCAGTAGTTGTTTCTTCATTTACTTCATCAACTGATTCACTTATATCTATTTCTTCAAAATATCTAAGATTTTTTTCATTAAATAGATTTTGTTTTATAGTTTGAAAATAAGTAAATGTTAAACAAACAATACCTAAGAAAAGCAAAAGAATGCTTAGGGTTATCTTAGCATTCTTTGATAGTTTTTTTAACACAGTAAGTACCACCTATAATTAACATTATTCCACCAATAATTAATAGTGTGCTAGATTTAGCTGTTGCAGGAACAGGTACTTCCTCACCCTTAGTGTTATAGAATGTTACTAAATTGCTTTCAATATAATCCCCATTATTATTCTTTACTTTTAGTGTTCCATTTTCAAATAATTCAAATGTAATCACTTCATTACTTTTAATATAACCATTAGGTGCTTCCTTTTCTTCTATTGTATAAACACCAGCATCTAAAGTTAATTGATAGTAGGCATCTGTTGTTGTAAATTCTTTAACAACATTTCCATTTTTATCTTTAATAACTAATGTTGCTCCAGCTACTAAATCATCTGTTTTAGAATCTTTTTTAGCAATAGTTACAACATCTTTTAAGACATTTATCATAACTACTTTATCAACAGCAACATAATTACCTTTTTCATTTTTTACATAAACACTTCCGTTTGCATCAACTTTGAAGTTAATAGTTGTTGTACTTAATTTGTATCCAACTGGTGCAATAGTTTCAGATAAACTATATTCACCTTCACTTAAAGTAATTTTTTTACTTTCATTTGTTGATACCCAAGTATATAATGTATTACCATTTTTATCTTTTACAACTAATGTTGCTCCAGGTATTTCTTTTGATTGAGTAATATCACTTTTACTTATTGTTACATCAAAATCAACCTTGTTTCTAACAACCATTTTAATTGAATCATTTACTGGTTTATTAACATCTTGTAATTCATTATATAAAACTTTTTGATAAGCATCACTGTGGAAATAGTAATAACCTCTTTGGGCTTTATATGTTGAACTTACATTTAATGATATTGTTATTTGTTTATTGTTACCAATTTTATTAACTGGAACTTTAACTCTTATTTTATCTCCAACTTTAACGATTTTTGAACCTGCTGGAGATCCTGTTAGTGAATAACTTAAATTTCCATTTAAGTTTTCAGTATGAACTTCTATATCATTTGATACGAAATATTCACCATCTTTTGTAAATGTTATATCTCTTGGACTAATATCAATTTTACCTTTTGGTTCTTTGTAATTTTTTGCTCCATCATATAATTTGTAAATATAACCACTTACTTCTTCTGTGTCTTTATGACGTATAATGTATTTTTTTACTTCTGGTACTAAGTTGAAGTTATCATTATTTAAATAGTCTTCATAATACCATACAGCCATTTGAGTAATATAGAAATCTTTATCAACATTACCAGTATTTGGTTTATTATTTAAAATATAGTTATATCCAGCAGCAACTTCTCCAGTTTTTGAAAATGTAACGTTAGCTGCATAAGTATGAGACATATTTAAACAATAAACATATCCATGATTTGTTTTTTTAACAATTACTGGAAAGTTTTCTATAAATTCTACTTCTCTTAATGGTTCACTTGTAACTGAATCTGGAAGTGTTGTAGCAGCATATGCACTTAAGCTTCCTCCAAATAATAATGTTATAAGCACTAATATAAATGTCATCATTTTAAACTTCTTCATAATCATTTCCCCCTTGAATTGCCGTATATAATAACACTAAAGTAATGTTTTGTCAAATTTTTTACAAAGAAAAATCTATTAATAATTTTCATAATTTGATATAATCTTCATATTGGATGTGATAACTTGAAAAAAGTGTTGTTTTTTATTATAAATTTGGTAATTTTTACTAATTACGTTTATGCATTAGAAGAACCTAATTTATATTCTAAAGATTATGTATTATTTGATACAACTGATCAGAAAATTATTTATGAAAAAAATATTAATGAGCGAACTAATATAGCAAGTCTTACTAAAATAATGACAACTATAACAGCAATTGAAAAAATAAGTAATTTAGAAGATAAAGTTACTATAACTGAAGAAATGCTTTCTAATATAAAATTTGATGCCTCTCTTGCTGGATTAAAAGTTGGAGATATATTAAGTTATAAAGATTTGCTTTATGCATCTATTCTTCCATCTGGTGCAGATGCAACTCAAGCTCTTGCCTATTCTTTAAGTGGAAATGTTACTAAGTTTGTTAAAGACATGAATACTCTTGCTAAAAAGATTGGTATGAACAATTCTAATTTTGTAAATGTAACTGGTCTTGATATTGATAATCATTATAGTACGATAAGCGACTTATTAACTATGTTAAAGTATGCTTTAAATAACGAAACTTTTTATACTATTTATAAAACTAAAGAATATACTCTTTCTAACGGAAAAACTGTTTATGCGACAGTAAGTAAATATAATAAATTAATGAATTTAGATATAAGTAGAATTATTGGTAGTAAAACCGGGTATACCAATAATGCTGGTTTATGCATTTCTTCTATATTTGAAAGCAATGGACATAATTTTATATTTATTTCAACAAATGCAGAATTTATATTTGGTAATTATTATAATTTAAAAGATAACTTAAATATTATAAAATTTATGGATCAAAATTATAATAATCAAATTTTAGTAAAAAAGAATGAAGAAGTAGCTTCTATACCTACTTATCTTTCGAATATTAAAACTTACAAAATTCAAGCAAATGAAAATATACAAGAGTATTTACCAAATGATTATAATAAAGATGAAGTGAAAGTAATATATGAAGGTAAAAACAAAATCTCATTTTTAGATAACAATAAAAAAATTGGTACAATTAAAATTATGTACCAAAATAATATTTTAAAAGAAGAAAATGTCATTGTTAATAATTTAAAAATTAATATTTTTGTAGTCATTATTCTAGCGATTATAACATTTATTATTCTTATAAGAATTTTTAAAAAGTTATTTAAAAATAAAACTAAATATTGATATCTCGATTGATATCAATATTTTTTATTTGTTCATTAATAACAAGACTATTTGTATTTAACAATAAATTAGTAATTGAAATTGCATTTTCTAAAGATTTAATTAATACCTCAGTTGAATCTAGTACAGACGTATTTTCAACATTTTCATAAGAATCAGTTTTTACATTATAAATTCGTTCATACCTATTTGTTATTTCGTTTTCTATATCTTCATAATTAAGATTGGCGTTTTTTAAAATTTGTCTAAAAGGACTTTTTAATATTTCTTTTAAAATAAAATCATTATTTAAAAAACTACTAACTTTTAAATAAGTTATTCCTCCACCTACACTTACTCCGTTTATTGCTGAACTTATTGCATGGAGTGAATCATCATAATGCATCTTTATCTCTCGAGCTTCACTTACTGTTTTTGCTCCTACTTCAATTGTTGCAAGTCCATTTTTAAGCATAGAAATTCTCTTTTCATAGTATTCTATTTCAAAATCATCTTTCAATTTTTCTTTTTCTCTTTCTATTTTTTTTATATAATCATTTATATTTTGATCAAAATATAAATGTGTTTTATCTTTATCAATAACTACTTCTTTTACTACTCCGATATTTTTGTGATTAAAAATGTTTTTATATGTTTTACAATTACATATACTTTGTATGTCATTTAATAACGTATATTGTCTTTTACCAAATTCAGGATTTTTAAGTAAATATATTTTTACTTCATTATCAAAATTTAATGATAAAACATTATTAACAACATTTTCATCAAAATCAGGTGCCATAATTAGAAGTTCTTTTTTATTAACTATAGAATCATTAATTACTTCACTTAAAGTTTCTAAGTCATAAATTGACTCTTCACTTAAAATAATGTAAGGATTTATTAATTTTATTTCATTAGTGTCTTTAAAAAAATATTGACTAGCTATTAAAGTATCAATTGTATAACCTTTATAAAAAGTTACAACTGTTGATTCTTTATTTGAAGTTGTAATATCAATTCCTACAATGTTTCTGATTTTTTTAAATACATCATAGATTATTAAACCTATGTTTTCATCTTTTGCTGAAGTTATTGCAATTGATTTTAATTCTTCATTATTTGGAATATGAGAATATTTTTTTATAAGTTCTTTTATTATAATTTCTTCTGCATTTAATTTTCTTTTTATATCATATTTAGATATACCTTTTTTTACCAAAAGTGACGTACAGTTCATTAGTTCTTTTAATAACACTAGAGTCGTAGTTGTTCCATCACCAACTATTTCATCAGTTTTTATAGAAGCTTCCTTTAGAATTTCTAATATTGTATTTATCTCAATATCATCACTTTCAATATTTCTTGCAATAGTTACTCCATCATTAGTTACAAAGGCTGGTAATGATGAAGCAGAAATTATAGCATTATTTCCCTTTGGTCCAAGTGTTGTACTTACAGTATCACATAATAAATTAACCGCATTAATTACTATTTCATCCAATTTTTCTCCCATAATAACTTTTTTCATAATTCATCACTCACTTCTACAATATATTTCCAATATTTTTTTGGCATAAAGTTCATTCTACAACGATTATTTTCTCTAGAACTAATTCCAATGGTTTTATAAAACTCTTTCCATAGTTCCACAAAATCTTGTTCATCAGAACTTTCCTTAAAATCTTTTATTCTAAATTCTTTTTCATCAACTATATACAAATTTTTTTTATCATAAATACTATAAATTTTCCTATTAACATCTTTTATAATCCAATATTCTGTACTTAATCTTTTTTTAAAATGATCTGAAAGTAAAGATAATATGTTATTTGTTGGATTAATTTCTGCGTAATAAATATCATTTTCCATTTTTTTAAATCTAGTAAATCCTTTGAATTTGTGATTTTCTCTTGATACATACGAACTGGTTTTAATGGCATTTAAAATCCATTTGTTATTTTTCATATAAATAGTTTTTTCTTTATATTTTAAAGAATATAAAAAATAATAATATATGTTTAATTCTTTATCTTCACTATTTGATAAATACAATTTAAAAATAATACTAAAATTATTGTAACCAATTTTATTAATAATATAAGTTATTGATGCTTCTGTTTCGGGTAAATTCATTTCAAATAATTCATCAAATAAAGAAACATTATAATCTGTTGGCTTTATATTTGTTGGTATAATTCTTTTTTGAGCTAATTTAATTATTAATGCAAGCAAACTTAAAAAGTTATCATTATAAATATATATTTTACTCTCTTTAGTCATTAAATAAACTCAACTGATTTATATTTTTTTTTGGTTCTTTTAAGTCTGTAAGCAATAATGATTGCTCAATAATGCTTCTTTTGAACATATCTTGAGATGTATAATACTCTCCATTACAAGTAATAAAATATTTTGCTCTTTTTAATACAATATCCATATTCTTTAAATCTTTAAATGTTATTTTGAAATATTTTCTAGAACTATAAATTTTTTTAGCACCAGTAATACCTATTCCTGGGATTTGTAATAACTCATTATAAGAACAAGTATTAATTTCTTTTGGAAATTGTTCTAAATTTCTTAAAGCCCAAGATGCTTTTGGATCTAGTAACAAGTTAAAATTTGGATTATTACTATCTAAGATATCAGTTACTTTAAAGTTATAGAATCTAAGTAGCCAATCTGCTTGATAAAGTCTATTTTCTCTTTTTAGTGGAGGGAGAGATATTGTTGGTAAGTTTGAATCTTTATTTACTGGTACATATGCCGAATAAAACACTCTTTTCAAATTATAATTTTGATACATACTACTACTTTTAGATAGAATATCTAAATCTGTTTCATTCGTTGCACCAATAATCATCTGAGTACTTTGACCTGCTGGAACAAAGGTCTTGCTTTTATTTATTTTTACATATTCCATTATTTTACTAACTTTATTTGAATCTTTATTTGGAGCAAGCAATTTTAATCCTTTTTCCGTGGGTAATTCAATATTAGCACTCATTCTATCAACCATTGAGCCTAATTTTTTTAGTAAAATTTCACTTGTTCCTGGTATTGCTTTTACATGAATATATCCATTGAATTTATATTTATTTCTAAGCATACTTATAGTTTCAATTAATTTGTTTGTTGTATAATCAGGATTGTTTATGATTCCTGAACTTAAAAATAATCCTTCAATATAGTTTCGTTTATAGAAATTCATGGTTATTTCACATATTTCAGTCGGTGTAAATATGGCTCTTTTCGCATCATTGCTTTTTCTATTTATACAATATTTACAATCAAAAATACAAATATTAGTCATAAGAATTTTTAAAAGTGATATACATCTACCATCCGATGAAAATGAATGACATATTCCACTAATGTTAGTATTTCCAACCCCACTATCTTTTCTCACACTACCACTTGATGAACATGATGCATCATATTTAGCACTATCGGCAAGTATTTTTAATTTTTCTTTTATCTCCATACATAATCACCACTATAATTATAATACATTTGTTCTATGTTGTAAACATATGTTCGTATTTTATTTCAAAAAAAATAAATGTTATAAAACATTTATTAATTTCTTATTCAAAATTGTGCTTGAGTTTATCATGAATACTATTTCACTATCTTTTCTTAGAAATATTTGTTTTCCAATATAATCACGATTTATTAAATCTTCAACAAGTTTAAGAGTTTCTCTTATAAAGCCATAATATTTTTGCTCTACTAAAATATTTATATTACTTAAATCATTATTTTCCATTCGCATTTCAGTTCTCTCATTTAGAGGTAATGATATCACTACATCTAAATTATAAAATTCACATTGTTCTTTAAGATATAAATCAAAATTATTGTGAAAACGATTTCTAAAGCTGTCTACAGATGATTTATCCATTATATTTTCAAGTTTATCAAATATATTTTCAATAACTTCAAAAATTATAGCACAATCTTTGTTTTGTTCTAATTCTTGAATCATTTGAAGTATCTCGTCAGAATTATAAATTTTGTTAATACTTTCTAATAAATTTATAATAAATTTGTAAGAGAAATATCTTGATCCTTTTACTAACATTTCATTAGAAAACAAAACATAACCAATCCACTCATTATTATCCCCTGTCAACATATACATATGAAATGTATACTCTAAGTTTTGAAATGATTCATCAAGAAATTTTCTATTAACGCAGTCATAAAAACTCTTTTCATAAGCAAAATTTGACAATGCTTCAAATGTATTTCTTTCAAATGGATTTTCAACGTAAGTTAAATGGACCAATACTACCACCTCCACTATCTTACAATTAAAATATATCAGTTTATAATAGAAAAAACAAGATGCTTTCTAATATATTTTATGTATATAGAAGAATATTAATTGTGCTTAGGTCATAGTTTTGGTATTTATTACGTTTTTTAAAGTTTTAGTAAGTTTAACTCGTGAAATATCTCGTTCAATTTTTTCATGAATGATATATTCCTTAAAAACATCTTGTTGTTCTACTTCTTTTCCAAAAATATCACATAACAATTTTTGCTTTGATTTTTTAATAAACTCATTAAAAATCCATTTTGAATAAAGAAATGTTCTATATAAATAATTGATATCTAAGGTTGTTTTTGTTGGATTTATATAATATTCAAGTGACTTAACTGACATATAAAGACTAATAAAAGTTTCGGCTGATATTTTTTTATTAAATAAGGAAACTAAATATTTAGTAATTTCTTCTACTTCATTTTCACTTATTGGTATAGAATTTCTATAACTTGGATTTATTTTTAAATATAATAGTAACCTTGTAGTTTCAGTATATACTAAATTAGATAATGTACCAATAGTATCAATTATTTCTTTATCTTCTTCATCAGAATAGTCTAACTCAGAAGCTTTCATTTGTGATAATTTATTAACATCTATTGATAACCTATCATAGAAATAGAGGTTTTTATCTTCATCTAACATTTCTTCAAAAGTTTTTAGGAAATATTTATACCTGTAAGGATATAATTTATCTTCTCCTGATTTTTTTGAATCCCATGTAGCATCTAAAAAGTATACTCCTTCAACATTGTATTTTTCATCATTTAAATAAATCATGTTCCTTAAGTGACCCTTATGTTCATCATCTTTTCTGATACAGGCAACATTTCTACATCTTATTCCTAATTGCAGAAGAATGGTTTTTAGTAAATTTGAATATCCAACACATACTATATTAGTTCCCAAAAGAACATCAGTTAAATCTCTAGATGAAAAGTATGATTCATTTTCTTTTTCCTCAGTATAAGTTCTTTCTCTTACAATATCATAAGCAAACATAACTTGTTCTAATGGAGAAAGATTTAATGATTTTATATAATCGGCGTAACCATTTATAATTTCTATTGTCTTTTTTAGTTCTTTTGATTTAATAGGTTCATGGTTTCCATTAATCAAGAAATAACAATTGGGTGATATTTTATTAAAATAATCAATTGTTTCTTTAAATTTTTCATCAAATGTTTCAATATCGCTTAAAACTATAAGCTTGCATTTGCTTAAATCTGGATAAATTTTTAATAACAGAGGGAAATCAAATTCTGAAGATGTTAAATCAATATAGTCAAAAACATTTAAAATATTTTTAAAGTTAGAAAGCAATTCATTTTCTATTTTTTTTAATATTTCTTCACTTAAATATTCAAATTCAATATTTTCCTTTA
The DNA here is from genome assembly GCA_934098345.1 of uncultured Bacilli bacterium. Classification (GTDB taxonomy): domain Bacteria; phylum Bacillota_I; class Bacilli_A; order RF39; family UBA660; genus CAG-582. Next base: position 5,867 of record CAKONX010000004.1, on the reverse strand, counting down.
TACTTTTACGTAATTCAGTCTTAAATTTTTTTTGATCTGTTAATTTTCTTTTTAAATCTATTTCATCAGTAATATTAAGTATAATATTATAATCATTTTCATCAGTAGCAATTACGTCAATTGAAAACATTGCATCTTCTTTATTAATTATTAATTTTTTCATAATTTCTCCTTAAATGTAAAGCATATATTATATCTTTTTTATCGTTTTGTAAAGTAGAAATAAATTTCACAATTAGCTAAAAAAAAATCAATCGTTTCTGATTGATTATATTTAAGTCCGATTCGTTCGAACAAATTTTAATTGTGGTGCAGGTAACAGGACTTGAACCTGCACGAATCACTCCACTAGATCCTAAGTCTAGCGCGTCTGCCAATTCCGCCATACCTGCAAAAAAAATGGTGGATCTTGTAGGACTCGAACCTACGACCGACCGGTTATGAGCCGGTAGCTCTAACCAACTGAGCTAAAGATCCAAAACTTAGTCACCAACGTACTACTAATTAAATATATCATAACCAGTCAGCGGTTGCAAGTCTTTTTTTTATTAAAAATTATTTTTTTATAAAAAATCGTTGCCCACCATTTTTTTAACAATATAAATTTTTTTCGACAAATTATATATAAAACTTAATTTACAATAGCAAACTCAAGAAAGAATGATAAATTATTAAAGAATATTTTCAAACAATTAAAGAAAATTAGAATTTTATTCTATTTTTTTTATTCATAAAACTACTTAAATGTAAAAACTCATAAGCAGTTGGATATTCATATTCTGTTTTTTCTCCATCTACAACTATTTTTAAAAATCCTAGTTTTTTATCTTTTCTTTCAATTATTTGAAATAATTGATTTTTGTATTTGATTTTTTCTCTCTTTTTATATACACCAACCATAATACCCCTTCTTTATGGCTGTATATAATAAACTAATATTTAAAATTTGTCAAAAAAAAATCTCCTAAGAGATTATTTATGATCCATTGCTGAAAATAAATTTACCATAAACTTATCTTTATCAGCATTAGCTTTTGAAATCATTACGCCTTTATAAGTTGAAAGTTCCGCAACATGTCCTTCTAGTAAAATATCTGTAGGTTCTATTGTTTCTAACATAACAATATCTTGATCTTTATAAACAATATATCTAAGTTTTACTTCACCATGAACTTGAGTAAAAAGGTGATCACTTGGTAACTTTAACTCATATGTTTCAGTTCCTTTTTTTGTATCAGTCGACATTAATTCACCTAAAAACTCACCTTTACGTAGTGATGGATAATATTCAAAATTTAGTTTTTTAAAAGCCAGCATATTATATTTTTTTAATGCTCTTTCTAGCTTTCTAAATTCATTTTCATTTATGTAATCGAGAATAAATCCTTTCATATTAATAATCCCCCTTATTCTACATTACATATCAATTATACCAAATACAAGGCTCTATTTCGATATGTGAGACCTATCTTAACACAAAGTTAACACTTTTGTCAAATTTTGCTTCTTAAGGTATTACTAAAAAGGTAAATGTAAAGATTTATCATAATATGAATTATATTTTTTATTTGTCAACCAATCACCATTCATCGCATCTAAAGATTTCTTATTTAATATTGTAATAGGTATACCAAGTCTCTTAGCTTCTACTAAAATTGAAGATTTTATTGGATAGCCATATGAAATAATAAAATCAGGTTTTAATGAAAAATAACTGTTTTCTTTTTTGGAATTTAAAATTTGAATTTCTGACCAAGACGAATTATATTCAGTAATAGAATATAAATCTAATAATCTATTTGGAGCAAACGTACCACAGTCGTGTTTTTTTGAATGTCTACTTAACAAATCACATTCAGAAACATGAAGGATTTTATTCTTATCTGCACACAAAAAGCCATAGTCATATGAAATAGGACCATATTCTCTTCCATATGAATTGTTATGAGAACTAGTAACTATAGAAAACCATGATTTATTAAATTCTGTGGTTTCAATAAATTTTTCACTGCTTCTTATTAATAATTTATAACTGCTACCTCTAAGATCATATATTGGTATTCCTTCTGATTCATAAGTGGGTTCTAGAAGTGTTAGGTCTGTTAAGTCATTTAAAATATTTTCATGACAATGGTCTCTTAAAAAGCTTAAATCCTCATAAAACGTCATATATATTTTTTTATCTTTGTAAAACTCAAAAAAATCCAATAATTTATCAGAAGACCAATTATCTATTCCTAGTATCCATTTATAAAATTCTAAATTTTTCCTAGGTATAATCTCGGTAGTATGACGAATATTGGTGTATCTTATCATTTCACATATATTAACATAAACATTTTGATATGAATCATGAAACAAATAATCCACTATATACGCAAATAAATGAGAGCATTCTACATTATCTTTTATATATTTTAAAAGTTCCCAATAATATTCCAAGTATAGTTCAATGCTTGGAAATTTATTCATATATTCATCAAATGAACTTCTAACGATAAAGATGTCATTATTACAAAAAAGATATTTAATATCCATATAATCATTCCTTGAGGGATTATATTAACACTAATTCATAAAAAAAGGAAGAATTATTCTTCCACATTTTCTTGTTTATCCATCTTAATTAAGACTTCTCTTGGTTTTGAACCATTTTGAGGGCCAATTACTCCACGTTCTTCAAGTAAATCTACAATTCTAGCTGCACGATTATATCCAAGTCTAAATCTTCGTTGTAATAATGATGCGGAAACTTTTCCAGTTTCAATTGCAAAATCAACAATTTCATTATATAGAGGATCATCTTCAGAAGTATCTCTTCCACCTACTCCAGCAGTTGATATTGATTCTTGATTTTGATTCATCTGAGTAATAGATTCATCATAAGATGCAACTTGTTCTTTTGAAGTATAAGCAATTACTCTTTCAATTTCCTCATCACTTATGAAATTACCTTGAATTCTAAGAGGAGTATTTTCACCCATTGGTTTATACAACATATCACCTTTTCCAAGTAGTTTCTCAGCACCACCCATATCAAGAATAGTACGAGAATCTATTTGAGAAGCTACAGCAAATGCTATACGTGATGGAATGTTTGCTTTAACAACACCAGTAATAACATCCGTAGATGGCCTTTGCGTTGCAACAATTAAGTGAATACCAGCAGCTCTTGCCATTTGAGTTATTCTCATAATTGAATCTTCTACTTCTTTTGAAGCAACTAACATCAAATCAGCAAGTTCATCAATAATAACAACAATGTAACTCATTAAATGCAGTGTCTTATCTTCTGGATTTTTTTTCATTAACGTACTCATTTTTTCGTTATAGCCAACAATATTTTTTACTTTTTCGTCGGCAAACATGTCATAACGTTTTTCCATTTCTTTAACAATATTTTGTAAAGCAATACTAGCTTTTTTAGGATCTGTTACAACTGGACATAATAAATGAGGCACACCATTATAGTTTGAAAGCTCAACTTTTTTAGGATCAACTAATACAAGTTTTACTTCATCAGGTCTTTTTGTAATAAGTAAACTATTGATAAATGAATTTATACAAACTGATTTACCTGATCCAGTAGAACCAGCAACTAGTAAATGCGGTGTTTTAGCAAGATCAGCTATACAATTATTTCCATTAATGTCTTTTCCTAAAGAAACAGGAAGTTTCATTGACATCATTTCTTTTTGTTTTTCTTGAATTATTTCTCTTACTTGTACTCCAACAGTTACTTTATTAGGTATTTCTACACCTACTGTTGTTTTACCTGGAATAGGAGCTTCAATACGAACGTCTCTTGCAGCAAGTGATAAAGCAATTTCTTTAGAAAGCCCAGTTATTTTACTTACTTTTGTACCATTTTTTACAGCTACTTCAAATTGAGTTACCGTTGGGCCTTCATGAACAGCAACAACTTTACCAGTTATACCAAAATCTGCAAGTACATTTTGTAATGCTATACTTGTTTGTTTTATAAACTCATCACTGTTGGAACGTTTATTTTTCTTTAATGGATCTAATACTTCATCAAGTCTTGGTAAACGATAATTAGAATTAACACTTATAAGCGGAATTTCTTGAACAGGAGTTTTCACTTCTTCTTTTATTTCTTCATTTCCAGTTTTATATTTCTTTAATTCTTCAGCGGAACGAATGACAACTTTATCATCTTCTTCATCATCATTATCTTCTTCATCCATTTTTTGATTAATCTTTTTAATTTTCTTTTCTTTAGATTTTTCTTTTCGTTTTTCAAAGAAAGCACCTATTTTATCTATTAAATCAGAAAATGAAATATTAAATAATAAAATCAGACCAAATGCAATTATCACTGAAATAATTATGTAAGTCCCTACTTTATCAAGCAAGGATATAAGTCCCCAAGATATAAATAATCCAATTATTCCTCCTCCAGTTTGACTTAATCCAACAAAACCTTGATTAATAACTGATAAGAAAACCTCCATAGAGTTATTTAATACATCGCCTATTTTAGTTCCACCTTCAACATAGTTCATATGTGCAAGTGTTAAACCCGATAATAAAATTAAATAAAATCCAACCAGTCTAGATGTAAAAAACTTAGGTAATTTTCTTTTAAATAACATATACATTCCTAGAAGTAATACTAGAATTATTAAAATGTTATAATAAGACCCAAATAAGAATATTGCAAAATCTTTAATAATATTACCAACTGGTCCAAAAACGCCTAGACCAATTACTCCAATTAAAATTAATATTAAACCTGTTATCTCAACAGAAAATTTAGTATTGTTTGTATTTGCATTCTTTTTTCTTTTACGTTTTGGCATATATGATTCACCCTAATATAATTATAACCCAAATATTTTACTTGTGGGGACATTTTGTAAATAATAGTGTAAAGAAAACATGATTTTATATGTCAATGTCAATTAATCTTTTATATGTGTCATCATTTTTAATTAAATCTTCATGTTTACCAGATGTAATAATTCTTCCCTTATTTATTACAATTAAATTATCAGACATTTTCATAACTTCTTTATTATGTGTTATAACTAAAATCGTATGATCTTTTTTTAGTTCATTAATAACATCATATATTTTATGAGTTGTTTTAGGATCAAGTGAAGAAGTAACTTCATCAAATAAAATTATTTTGGGATTTAAAAGTAATACTCTTGCAAGAGATAATAGCTGTTTTTGTCCACCACTTAAATTAGCTGCATCTTCTTTTAATATTGTATTATATCCATTTTTTAAAGACATTATGTAATTATGAATACCTACTTTTTTACACACTTCGATCTGTCTTTCTTTATTAGAGTCAATTAAAGATAAATTGTCTTTAATACTAAAATTAAAAACAAATGTTTTTTGATTAACCACACTTATAAGTGAATTATATTTATCTTTAGAATATTCATAAATATCTATACCATCAACAAATATTTTTCCTTCATCTATTTTATATAATCTTAAAAGTAAGTTAAAGATAGTACTTTTTCCAACACCATATTCACCAACAAAAGTAGTTATCGTATTTTTTTCAATTTTAAAAGATACATTTTTTAAAACAAGTTTATCATCATATTTAAATGATACTTTTTTAAATTCAACAACACCATCAATATTACTAGTTTTGTATTCTCCATCTAAGTAATCTCCATTATTATGTTCAATAATATCATTAACGCGATAAAAAGAAACTGATTCATCTATAAGTGATATATTAAAAGAAATAATAGTGTCTATTGATTCTCTTGTTTTTTCATAATAAGAAATCATAAGTATAAAAGTTGCTAATTTAATATAATTATTTTTAAGTAAATATATAAGAATAAAATACAAAATAATTTTACCAATGTTAACCA
>CAKONX010000003.1 GCA_934098345.1 uncultured Bacilli bacterium | reverse complement strand
TATATGTTATCTATTGCTTTTATATAATCAAGCCTTGGTCTAATTTTAGTTTCTATAATGTATCCTTTTTCTTGAATATAGCTAAAAGGGATACTTTTTCTTTTAGTTTCATCTATAAAATTTAAAATATCATTTCCATCTAAATAATAAAAAAGTCCATTCATAGAAATAATAAGGAAAGATATTCCTCCATGTTCAATAACTTTTTTCATGTGTTTTAATTGATGCTCATGTATATTACTTAAAGGAAAAGAAGTATGAGATAAAGTTTCTTTAGCATCAAAGTCAATATATTTTCCTTTATATATACCATTATAATCTAGGGTAGAAGGAGTTCTAAAATAGGCCTTAGTAATAACTCTTTCTTTTTCTCCATATTTAACTTCAGAAATCGTTATAGGTGTAGGTTTTTTATAAATAACTGCAATATCTTTTTCTAAATAAAATTCATTACTTTCATTTATAAGATTTTCAAGACCCATACCACGATTTGCATATATTATGTTTTTTTTATTAGTTAAAGTATTTTTTTTACTTCCGCCTGGATAAAACATAAATATCACCAATAAATATTATATAATATAATCCCTGATTTGCAAATCAAAAAAAATTTGTTATAATAAATTTGCAAACGTAATTGTAGGTGAATTTATGAAAATAGAAAGTTCAAATTTAGAGACTATAGCAGTAAGAAAAAGTCAATATCCAACTGACAATAAAAGCGAGTTTTTATTATGTGGAAGAAGTAATGTTGGAAAAAGTAGCTTTATAAATACAGTTCTTGGAAGAAAAAATTATGCTCATACTTCTGGAAAACCTGGTAAAACTCAAACTCTTAACTTTTATTTATTAAATGATTCATTTTATTTAGTAGATGTTCCTGGATATGGATATGCTGATGTATCTAAAGAAAAGCAAAGAAAATTTGGACTTATGATAGAAGAATATATTAAAACTAGACCAAATTTAAAATGTGTGTTTTTACTTGTTGATTTTCGCCATAAAGCACAAGAAAATGATGTGCTTATGTATAATTACTTAAAATACTATAATATTCCATGTGTAATAGTTGCTACCAAATATGATAAGGTTAAAGCCAGTCAAAAGGAAAAATCAGAAAAAGTTTTAAAAGACTCATTAAACATAGTTCCTACTGACAAATTCGTTCTTTTCTCAAGTGTTACTAAAAAGGGAAGAGAAGAAATATATAATATTTTAAAAAGTTTTACAGAACCACAAGATTAATTCTTGTGTTTTTTTATATTTTTTTGTATTATTAAATTAGGTGATAAAATGAAAAATAAAGGTTTTACTCTAGTTGAATTACTTGCTGTTATAGTTATCATGGGTTTGATCCTTGCAATAGCTATACCAAATGCATTCAAGCTAAGTAATAAAGTAAAGACAAAAGCTTATAAAACAAAAATTGAACAAATTGAGTCTGGTGCAGGAGAAACATATGGAACAAATAATTTAGGTGCTATTCGTACAAGCAAAAGTAAATGCGCATTTAAATTCAAAGAAAATGATGAAATAGATACAGTTTATTATGCTGAAAATGGTGTATTAAATGAATCTGGTGCAAGTGGACTTGAAACTTATTCTTGTGTAAGAATGAGTGTTAAAGATTTAGTTGAAACTGGTTCCTTGGATTATGATCATAAAAAACAATGTGATAAATATAATTGCCCAAAAGATGAAAAACAAAGAGCTTATTATGATTCAGTTGTAGTTAATCCAGTAGATGACTATATCATTAATGAATGTAACGTATATATTTACTATAAATATACTCGTGCATATGCTGTTTTTGATAAGACTACATGTGATGAAAGAAGAGATCAACCAGACATTGGACATGAATATAGAAGACTTTCTAAAAAGATAACTTCAACTACTAAAAAGTAAATTTGAAAAAAACACAATAATATGGTACTATAAGTACCATATTTTATCTTGAAAGGACGTGATTAATTTGAGAAAAACCGTATGTTTAGTTGGAAGACCAAATACTGGTAAATCAACTCTTTTTAATAGACTTATAAATGAAAAAAAAGCAATAATAGCAGATACTCCAGGTGTAACTCGTGATAGACTTTATGGAATAGTTAATTATAAAAATTATTCATTTAGTTTAATTGATACAGGTGGTATTGATTTAAGTGAAGAAAAATTCAATGATAATATAAAAATGCAAGCTGAACTTGCTATGGATGAGGCAGATGTAATTGTTTTTGTTGTTGATGGAAGAGAAAGTGTTACTCAAAATGATTTAGCAGTAAGAGATATGTTAATGCGTACTAATAAAAAAGTAATAGTTGCCTTAAATAAAATGGATGATAAAAAACATGACGAAAACATATATGAATATTATGAATTAGGTTTTGAAAATATTGTTTGTATATCAGCAGAACATAAAAGAAACATTGATGCATTATTAAATATGATTACTGAAGACTTTACAGAATATACAACTCCCGAAGATGACGAAATTTTAAAATTTGCGGTAATTGGAAGACCAAATGTTGGTAAAAGCAGTTTAGTAAATGCTATTTTAGGTGAAGAAAGACAAATAGTTTCAGATGTTGCTGGAACTACTAGAGATTCAGCTGATTCTAAATTTACATATGAACATCAAGACTATCTAGTAATAGATACAGCTGGTATGCGTAAAAAGGGTAAAATCTATGAAAATATCGAAAAGTATTCTTTAATTAGGAGTTTAAAAGCTATTGAAAGATGTGATGTTGCGGTAATCGTAATTGATGCTGAAACTGGAATAATTGAACATGATAAACATATTGTTTCTTATGCAATAGATACTGGGAAATCGATATGTCTAGTTGTAAATAAATGGGATACAGTTAAAGATAAAGATGCTGAACTTAAAACTTGGAAAAAACGTATTGAAAATGAGTTTCAATTTATTCCGTATGCTAATGTTGTATTCTTATCAGCAAAAACTAAATCAAGAATTCATACTCTTATGCCAGCAATATTAAAATCATATGAATCATATACTAAAGAAATAAAAACAAGTATTTTAAATGATGTTATAAGAGATGCAGTTAGTTTACATGAACCACCTAGTTATAAAGGTCGTAGATTAAAAATTTACTTTGTTAATCAAACTGATACAAGACCTCCAAAATTTGTATTCCATGTCAATAATAAAAGTTTAGTGCATTTCTCTTATGAAAGATACTTAGAAAATAAAATTAGAGAGTCATTTGATTTAGATGGAACTCCAATAATCATTCAATTTAAAAATAGGAGTGAAGAATAATGAAAAAAGATGTTTATGTTGGTGTATTAGTGGGTGTTATAATTGGCCTTTTAATTGCAATTATATTAATACTTTTATCTAAAGGTAAAAAAGAGTCTTATGATTATGGTGAAGTAATTAAACGCGAAAACGATTATGTTTATATTAAAGGAAATAATACAACTACAAAAATTACTGATGAATCTTTACAAGTTGGCGATATTATTAAAAATGAAAATAATACAACAACTGTTATTACTCCAACCAAAGAGCGCATAACCACAACTAAAGTAAGTGAAGAAGATATAATTAATACATTTAAAAGTGACTATGAAGTGATAAGCACAAATACTAATCAATCATTCAAAGAAACAGCCAAAGATACTTTTATAAAAATAGTTGATTTTATATTTTATGATGGAACTATTAATGGAGTAACTTTTAAAAGTTTAAGTACTAAAACTAAAATTACAGTTATTAAATATGCTTTATTAATTGATAATAAAGTTGATTCTGTTTTTCCAAATTATAAAAACGAACTAGGTGAAAAATATCAAAATATTAAAACTAAACTAATAAGCGAATATATGAATTCACTTGCGTATGTATGCTCTAAAAACAAAAATGAATGTGATAAATTAAAAGATGAATTTAAAGAATTAAAAGGAAAAATTTCTATTACATGGTCAAATATCAAAGATGCATTTAAAAGTGGATCTACTAAAGTAACAACTAGCTTAGATGAATGGTATAAAATATTTAAAAATAGTTGATGAATATAGATGGTAATTATTTAGATATTGTAATAGAAAAGAAAAAAATTAAAAATATTTATTTTAGAATAAATGATAAAAATCAAATATATGTTACATATCCAAAATATGTAAGTGAAAAAGAGATAAATAGATTATTAGAAAAAAATAAAGATGCTCTTATAAAAATGTATAAAAAGCAAGAAAAACGTGAGAAAGCACAAGAAAAAGTATTATATTTAGGTAATGAAATAGATTATATTAATTTTAATAAAATAATATTTGATAATGATAGAATATTTGCTCCATCAATAGAGAAAGCAAATGAATATTTAGAAAAGAATTCTTTAAGAATTTTTGAAGAACGAATGAAATTATATATAGATTCATTTGATAATTTGCCTAAATTTAGATTAAGAACAAGAAAAATGAAAACTAGATGGGGAGTTTGTAATACTAAAAGTATGACTGTAACTTTAAATACTGAACTAATACATAAGAAACCTTATTTAATTGACTATGTTATTGTTCATGAATTATCACATTTTTCACACATGAATCATTCAGCTGCTTTTTGGAAATGTGTAGAAAAACATTATCCAAGATATAAAGAAGCTAGAAAGGAATTAAAATCTTAGTATGATTGAATCAGTTAATAATGAAAAAATAAAAAAATATGCTAAACTTAATGAAAAAAAATATCGTGATAAAGAGCATATTTTAATTGTAGAGGGTGAACATTTAGTAGAAGAAGCTTTCAAAAATAATCTAGTAATTGAAGCATTTTCTTTAGATGAAAGAGATTATTCTACAACAGTAAGTGTTAATGTTATGAAAAAACTTTCTAATCTTACAAATCCGCCTAAAATTCTAGCAGTTATAAAAGAATTAAAAGAAAAACCAATAGACGGAAATATTCTTATACTTGATGGTATACAAAATCCAGGTAATTTAGGAACAATTATTAGAAGTGCTGTTTCTTTTGGAGTAGATACTATAGTTGCAAGCTTAGATACAGTAGATTTATATAATCCAAAAGTTATAAGAGGAAGCGAAGGAATGCTTTTTAAAATCAACTATTTAAAAAGAGATTTACTTTCATTTATAAAAGAAAATAAAGATAACTATACTTTTATTACAACTGATGTTTCTTCAGGTAATGATATAAATGATATAAAAATAGATGAGTATTATGCTCTTATTATGGGAAATGAAGGAGCAGGAGTAAGAAAAGAAATAAGTGATGAAGTAAATAATAAAGTACATATAAAAATGGATCCAGTATGTGAATCATTAAACGTATCAATTGCAACATCTATACTCTTATACGAACTTTATAAATAATATTGAAAAATTTATTAAATATAATATAATTAATATAGAAAAGGAGTCTATATGAAAAAGAAATTTGTTTATTTATTTGCAGTTTTAAGTTTAACATTAACTTTATGTGGTTGTGGAAGCAAAAAGGAAGATTCAACTGGTGTTGATGAGAAAACTACAACAAAAACACAAGAAAAACAAGAAAGTAAAGACACTAAAGCAAAACAAATTGGAGCTACTCCATTATATGTAAGTGTACCTTCTTCTTGGAAAGCAGAAGATTATGGATATAGTTTTATCTTAAGTGATTCAAAAGATTATGCAATTCTTGTACAAAGTAATTCAGAAGAAGTAACTGGAAGTGATTTAAAAGAAAACTTTTTAAATCTATATAATGAAACAAGTATTGGTGTGTTAATGCAATTTTATCATTGCAAGTATAGTAGTTTTAGCCCAAGCAACTATGAAAATGTTAAAATAAATGGAAAAATTGAAGCATTAAAATTTAATGATAATCAACCAGTAAATGATTATGGAACTGAAAAAACTTTCCCAGTTTATGGTTATACATTTACTTATAATAATTATCCAGTTATCGTTTCTTCAATAGTTTTAAATTCATCTACTGATGAAAGCAAAGTTAAAGAAATGAATAACTATGTTGATGAAATAGTAAAAACTATTAGAACAGAAAAATAATTTAACCCTTAAAAAGGGTTTTTATATTGCATTAATTTTCAAATTATACTACAATGATAATAGAATGGTGTGTGCTAATATGAACAAAAAAAGATTTGGAGTTTTGTTAGTTATAATGCTTATGACAATTGGATATTCTGCTTATCATACAACAGTAAATATATATGGAAAAGCAAACATTAACTTTAATGATGCAGATTATAGAATTTATATAAGTGGTATTCATATAGATGATACCAATTTATCAGATCAAATAAATGCAAATGGTGATGAATTCACTATAAATCCGGAAGCCGGAGCAAGTACAGTTACTTATCGTGTTAAAAACATAAGTTCTTTATATGATGGAAATGTATCTCTTTCATGTACAACTGATAAAGCAGCAACTATAAATATTAATCAAATTGGTTTAATTGAAGCACATACTGTGCTTACATCAACAATTACTTTAAAAGATGTAACAACTGATACAATAACTTGTAAAATGAACGTTGATGTTCTTGAAAGAACAGAAGCATCAAATGAATATGATGGAAACGCTGAAACTGTTGAATTTTCATCAAGTATAAGTGGATGGAAAGCAACAACTGTAAAAGAGGCGCTTGATGACTTAAGAGAAAGGATAAAGAAATGAAAGATATAAAACGTAAAATTATTATCTTTTTTCTACTAATAGTTATTGGTGCCACTTCTGTATATGCATATAATTTGTGTCAAGCAAGAGATGTAGTATATTCTCCAAAAGATACAACTTGGAATGTATCGAATGTACAAGAAGCAATAAGTGATTTATACAAAGATAAATGCGGAAGTGCAAATGCATGTGGAGATATAGCTGAACCTAAATTTTATGATGATAAAGCATTTATACCAGTAACTATAGATGATGATGGTACAGTAAGACGTGCAGACACAACAACTAGCTGGTATGATTATTGTGAAAAACGTTGGGCTAATGCGGTTATGCTTAACAAATATGAGGTAGTTAGTAACAGCGGATCAGATATAGGTAAAATTACCATAGGTACCACAGGATCAAATACTAGTTACTTATATACCAATGATGAAAGTGTGTATACAGAAATTCCAGAATATAAACCAGGAGAAGTAATAAAAGAAACGGATATACAAAGTTACTTTGTATGGATACCAAAATATAAATATAAATTGTGGAATGTAAATTCTGATGGAAAAAGTACAGGAGTAACAAAAGGTGTACATAGCATAGATATAATATTCGATAAAACAGATACAACTGATGTAGAGGGAGTATCTTGTGCAACACCTCTTACATCAGGAGGAAGTGGAAATTGTGATAATGGAGAATATATGACACACCCAGCATTTATAACTTTAGGCGTTGATGGTTTTTGGGTAGGAAAATTTGAATCGTCTAATGCTGATATAGTAACAGATTTACCTTATGCAGGCGGTGGTGGTTACCACACAAATAGTAAAATAGATGTTGGAACTTTTTTTCAAATAAATTATGAAAGAGGAACATCATCTAAACCAAACCATTTACCAGTAACAAGTTTAAACGTAAAAACAATATTTGAAACTGCATATAATTATGCCAGAGCAATGGACTCACACATGATGAAGAATACTGAATGGGGAGCAGTTGCATACCTTTCTCATTCTAAATATGGAATAAATAAGAAAATTAATGTAAATAATGCTAATCCAAAATTAACAGGAGCAAGTGCATTACCATCAACAAACCAACAAACAAATCCAGGAACATACGGAGATGGTGAAGCTTATTATGATTTATATAATACAAAAATCGGATATCTTGCAAGTACAACAGGAAATATAACTGGTATATATGATATGTCAGGTGGAGTACTTGAATATATGGCATCATATACAGATACGAAATATGTATCAAGTGGATTTAATGCAACAACGATAGCTGAATATGATGGAAAGTATTTCGATATATATAATAAGTCTTCAAATTCAACAACTTGGCAATATAGGATATTAGGAGATGCAACTGCTGAAACCGGACCTTTTAAATCATATATTGATGGCGATGGTGATACGACTGCAGCTACGACAAATTCAAGATATCATAATGAGTGGTATAGAACTAATACAACATTTCTTGCGTCAGGTAGCAATTACCATTGGTTTACTCGGGGACATTATTATAAAGGTGGTGTCTTATCCAGTCAATTTTCCTTTTCGGGTTATACCGGAGCAGCTAATGATAATAGAGGGTACCGATTAATATTAGATTAATTTGAAAGGAGAATATAAATGAAAAGCAAAAAAGTTTTAGCAACAATTATTGTTTTTGCTATTGGTGCCACTTCTGCATATGCATATAATTTGTGTCAAGCAAGAGATGTAGTATATTCTCCAAAAGATACAACTTGGAATGTATCGAATGTACAAGAAGCAATAAGTGATTTATACAAAGATAAATGCGGAAGTGCAAATGCATGTGGAGATATAGCTGAACCTAAATTTTATGATGATAAAGCATTTATACCAGTAACTATAGATGATGATGGTACAGTAAGACGTGCAGACACAACAACTAGCTGGTATGATTATTGTGAAAAACGTTGGGCTAATGCGGTTATGCTTAACAAATATGAGGTAGTTAGTAACAGCGGATCAGATATAGGTAAAATTACCATAGGTACCACAGGATCAAATACTAGTTACTTATATACCAATGATGAAAGTGTGTATACAGAAATTCCAGAATATAAACCAGGAGAAGTAATAAAAGAAACGGATATACAAAGTTACTTTGTATGGATACCAAAATATAAATATAAATTGTGGAATGTAAATTCTGATGGAAAAAGTACAGGAGTAACAAAAGGTGTACATAGCATAGATATAATATTCGATAAAACAGATACAACTGATGTAGAGGGAGTATCTTGTGCAACTCCGCTTACATCAGGAGAAAGTGGAAATTGTGACAATAGAGAATATATGACACATCCAGCATTTATAAGCGCGAATGTGGACGGATTTTGGGTAGCAAAATATGAAACCTCTGCTACTGATTTATCAACTTTTAATAGTTCAAGTTCTTCATCGTCCGGAGCGGTTGAGTATAATCCTTCCGATACTACTGCAACTTTAAAAATCCCTTTTGACAGAACCATAGCTGGACTTCCATTAAAGACATCGGTTGTTAATACTAAATTTCAAACTATGTTTGAAAATGCATATAATTATGCTAGGACGATGGACTCACACATGATGAAAAATACAGAGTGGGGAGCAGTTGCATACCTTTCTCATTCAAAATACGGAATTAATAAAAAAATAAACCTTAACAACTATAAATCAATTAATAGTGGATATTCTGCATTGCCCTCAACAAACCAACAAACACATCCAGGGACTTCAGGAGATGGTGATGGATACAATGAAACTTATAATACGGAAATCGGGTATTTAGCGAGCACGACCGGCAACATTACTGGAATTTATGATTTAGTTGGAGGCGCACAGGAATATGTTGCTTCTTACATAGATACCAAATTTGGTTCGAGTGGTTTTAAAGCGACTACTATAACCGAATATGATGCAAAGTATTTTGATGTGTATAACAAATCGTCTACAGCATCAACTTTTCAATACAGAATATTAGGAGATGCAACTGGAGAAACTGGACCTTTTAAATTATATATTGATGGCGATGGTGATACGACTGCAGCTACGACAAATTCAAGATATCATAATACCTGGTATAATTCATTAGCTAGATTTGTTTTGTCAAGTGAACCGTTCTTTCTTAGAGGTGGAATTTTTAGGAATGGTGGATTAGCAAGCCAATTTTATTTTGATAATCACACTGGAGCAGCTAGTACAAACGTGGGTTACAGATTTGTGTTATTTTAGAAAGGAAATTCATATGAAAAAGAAAATAATTATAGTAAGTTTATTAATTATTGCATCTATTACTGGTGGAGTTACTTATGCTCTTGCAACATTAAAAGGAAGAGATATTGAATATGCTACATATGACAAAAAATGGGATGTAGATACAGTAAATGATGCATTAGATTCTCTTTACCAAGGTGAATGTCCAAAAGCAGACGAATGTTTAAATAATGTATCTTCTCCTAAATTATATAGTGGTTTGATTCCAATTACACTTGCAGATGATGGAACAGTTACATATGCTGATGCTGCAGGTGACTGGTATAATTATTGTGAAAAACGTTGGGCAAATGCAGTTATTTTAATTGAAAGTCCAAGTAAAACATATGCTGTCGGAGATACAATAGATGAAGCAGATATACAAAGCTATTTTGTATGGATACCAAAATATAAATATAAATTATGGAACGTAAATTCCGATGGAAAAAGTACCGGTTCATTAGATACTGCTCACGTTATTGATGTAGTTTTTAGTGTTACTAATACAATTGATAAACAAGGCGTATCTTGTGAAACACCGCTTGTTTCAGGAGAAAGTGGAAACTGTAATAATGGAGAATATATGACACATCCAGCATTTATATCTATGGGGGTAAATGGCTTTTGGGTAGGAAAGTTTGAAACAGGATATTTAGGTGCTACAACAAAGGCAACTGCTCAAAAAAATGAAGCAAATGCTGCTAAAATAATAATAAAACCAAATGTGTTCTCTTGGAGAAATATTAAAGTAATGTTTGCTTTTCAAAATGCTTATAACTATCAAAGAGATATGGATTCGCACATGATGAAAAACACTGAATGGGGAGCAATGGCAATACTCGCTCATTCTAGATATGGAACTGGTCAAGAAGTAAGAAATAACAATAACTCGAATGCTAAAACCGGTTATGGAGCACTACTTACATCTCTTCAACACACTTACACTGGTGTAAGTGGTGATGGAGGAGCATACAATTCAGCATACAATACTGATGCAGGATATTTAGCAAGTACGACAGGAAATATCACTGGAGTTTATGATATTGCTGGAGGAGCACATGAACTTATGGCTTCCTACTTTAATGCTTCATTCGGTTCAAGTGGATTTACAGCTACAACAATAGCAAACTATGATGCAAAATATTTTGATGTTTATAGTAAATCTGCTACAGTAACTGCATATCAATATAGAATATTAGGAGATGCAACTGGAGAAATGGGACCATTTAAAAATTTTAAAGATGGTGATAATACAGCAAGATATCACAATTCGTGGTATAAGGAACAATCAATTTTTATTGAAAAAGCACATCCATGGTTTGCTAGAGGTGGAGCTTATAACTTTGGTGTTTTAGGCGGACAATTTGCATTTACCAAATTCACAGGCGGTAATAATGGAAATTACTCTTATCGAATTGTTTTATCATAACATATAGAAATCTATATGTTTTTTCTTTTATTTAATGTTTATTTTTGATACAATTACTATGGTGGTAAGAGTGAAAGACATCTCATTTTTAAAAAGTGCAAAAATTGCTCATCGTGGCATTTATGATAATAAAAGAATATATGAAAATACCTTAAGCGCATATTTAAGAGCAGTTAAAAAAGGATATATTATTCATATAGATACTCATATACTTAAAGATGGTGAAATCGTATGCTTTCATGATGATTCATTAGAAAGACTTCTACATGTAGAAAGTGATATTAATAAAATGACTTATGAAGAACTATGTTATATTGCTAAATATCAAATTCCAACTTTAAAAGAAGTTCTTGAAATGATTAATGGTGATGTTCCAATAATAATTGAATTAAGAAATAAAGTTAAAAAGAATCAATTTGAAGAAAAGATAGTTTCTATTCTAGATGATTATAAAGGCTTGTTTGCTATACAGTCATTTCACTTAAGCATTCTTAAATGGTTTTATAAAAATAGAAAAAATTATGTAACAGGTTATTTAATATGTAAAAAGAATTGTATGAAAGATTACTTTTTTAAAAAATATGATTATTTAAATGTAAATATTTTATTATTTAATGATAATAGAATAAAAAGAATGCGTGCTAATAAATTAGTAATTGGTTATAAAGTATTAAATAAAGCAGAATACAACCGAGTTAATACTTTATATGATAATTTAGAATTTGATAATATTCTTGAAATTGATACTGATGAGTAATATAATAAATCATTAAGTAAGTTGATTAACTAGTTAGGGGATCATTTATGTATGTAGGAAAGTTTACAAATACACATGGTATAAAGGGTGAAATTAAAATTCAAAGTGATTTAGACCATAAAGAAGAAATATTTAAAAAAGGAAATATTTTAACTATTGCATCTAAATCATTTGAAATAGTTTCTTATCGCGTTCATAAAGGTTATGATATGGTTACATTTAAAGATATTAATAATATAAATGATATTATTATGTACAAAGGTAAAAGTGTTTTTATTGATCGTAATACATTAAGTGAAAATGTAACATTCTTAAGTGATTTAATTGATGTACCAATTTATTTAAACGATGAATGTATTGGTTCTGTTACTGATTATGAAAATGGAACTAATCCTCTTTTAATATGTAATATAAATAATAAAAAAGTATTAATTCCTCTTCTAGGAGATTTTATAATTGAAAAGAATAAAGATAAAGTTATTGTTAATGAAAAAGTAAAGGAGTTATTTATATGAAAATAAGCATACTTACACTTTTTCCAGAGATGTTTGAAAATTTTGTTTCTTCTTCTATAATTAAAAGAGCAATTGATTCAAAACTTGTTGATATAGAAATAATTAATATACGTGATTTTTCACATTTAAATAATAAACAGGTTGATGATACTCCATATGGTGGTGGAGCTGGCATGGTTATGCGAGTTGACATAGTTTTAAAAGCAATTGAGTCTGTAAAAGATGATGATTCATTAGTTATATTAATGAGCCCTGGTGGTAAAACATTTAATCAAAATATTTCTTATGATTTAAGTAAGCATAAACATCTAATATTTGTATGTGGACATTATGAAGGAATTGATGATCGAATATTAAAATATATAGATATGGAACTATCCATTGGAGACTTTATTTTAACTGGTGGAGAAATACCTGCTATGGCTATGAGTGATTCAATAATAAGACTAATTCCAGGTGTTATAAGACAAGAATCAAGTAAAAATGAATCATTTAATAACAGTTTACTTGATTATCCAGTTTATACAAGACCAAGTGAATTTAATGGTGATGAAGTACCAAGTGTATTATTAAGTGGAAATCATGCAAAAATAGATGAATGGCGAAAAAGTGAAGCACTAAAAAGAACTAAAGAAAAAAGACCTGATTTATTAAAGTAGGAGGTGTATTTATGGTATCGTTTGTCGTTGATCGAAAGAAAATAAAAGGAAGTATTGATTACTTTGAATTTGATTCAGATGGATATGTCTATTATCCTAAATTTAAATCAATTATAAATGATTCAGGAGTAACAATAAGAAGTAAAATTCTTACAAATATAATTCTTTATAACTTTGATACCATTTTTGATAAAATGACTAAGTCTATTTATGCTTATGTCACAAGCGATGATGATGACGATGATACAATATCAATGTTATTAGATGAAGTATCTAGGTTAAAAAGTATAATCGACTATGAATACAAAAAGCACCTTACAATTGAAAAATATAAAGAATATTTAAATAAATTATATTATTTAGATACAGAATTAAAAAGAAAGAAAACTATTCTTAAATTTAATCAAGAAATAGATTATGAAATGCACCGCGGAAGAAGCAGATAATATATGTAAATAAAAGTAAAGTGAGCAATGAGTTTTTATTGCTTTTAAAACGCATTTACTATATAATAAGGTGGTATATGAAAGGAAGAATACTATGAAAAACGTAAAAACAATTAAAATTACTGTAGATGGTGAATCTTGGCAAGAATGCTTAGATAAAGCATACGATAAAAAGAAAAAAGATATTAAAGTTGATGGATTTAGAAAAGGTGCTGTTCCTAAAGATATTTATATCAAAAAAGTTGGAGTAGAAACACTTTTCATGGATGCATGTGATATAGCTATAAATGAAAGATACGAAAGCACTTTAAAAGAAGCAGATGTTACATTAGCTTGTGAACCAACTGTTAATATTGAATCAGTAGATAAAGATTCATGTGTAATCGAATTTACATTTATATCTAAACCAGAAGTTACTTTAGGAGCTTATACTAAACTTGGTGTTAAACGTGAAGAAGTAAAAGTTACTAAAGAAGAAATTGAACATGAAATAAATCATATTAAAGAACATATGGCAGAAGTTGTTATTAAAGAAAACGGAAGCATTGAAGAAGGTAATACTGCTGTAATCGATTTTGAAGGATTTGTTGATGGTAAAAAATTAGAAGGTGGAACTGGAGCAAATTATCCACTAGAAATAGGTTCAAATACATTTATTCCAGGATTTGAAAGCGGACTTATTGGTGCTAGTGTTGGAGAAACTCGTGAATTAAATTTAAAATTTCCAGAAAACTATACAGAAGAACTTAAAAATAAAGATGTTTTATTTAAAGTAACTGTAAGAGAAATAAAAGAACGTGTTATGCCTGAAATTAATAAAGATTTCTTTGAAGATTTAGGCATTGATGGAGTAGATTCAATTGAAAAATTAGAAGAACATGTAAAAAAAGATCTTGAAGAACATAAAAATCATGAAGCTGATGATAAATATGTAGATGAATTATTACACATTGCA
The DNA here is from genome assembly GCA_934098345.1 of uncultured Bacilli bacterium. GTDB lineage: Bacteria > Bacillota_I > Bacilli_A > RF39 > UBA660 > CAG-582. The sequence continues at coordinate 22,782 of CAKONX010000003.1, read as the reverse complement.
ACAGATAATATGAAAGTTGAAATCAATAATGAAATAATTGATTCTGAAGTTGAAAGAATGATTAATCAATATAGACAAGAACTTCAAATGCAAGGTGTAAGTCTTGAACAATATTTATCAATGACTAATACTAAATTAGAAGATATGAAATCAATGATGAAACCACAAGCTATTGCAAGAATTAAAACTAGATATTTACTTGAAGCAATTATTGATGAAAAGAAATTAGTTGCAACTAAAGAAGAAATAGAAAAAGAAATTAAAGATTCTTGTGATAAATACGGAATTGAAAAAGATGAATTCTTAAGATACGTTGGCGGAGAAGAAGGAATCAAATACGAACTTGAAATGCGTAAAGCAATTGATATTATTAAAGAAGGGTAACATAAGTTACTCTTTTTAAATGTAATTTAGTTTTCTTAATTTTGAATAATTTAAATAAACAACTGAAGAAATACTTACAATTTCTGATATTATTAATGGATATATACCAATACTAAATAAGCAAGTAATAATCATTATAATAGTTTTAAATATTGAGCTTACTAAAGTTACTTTCATTGTATATGCTGAATAATTTAAACCTTGTAATGCACTTGCTAAAGGGCCTTCTAAATAAAATAACGGAAAGAATATTGAAAGTAAATGAATGTAGTCAATACCTTTATTTGTGTTATACACTAAAGAAAGAATAAACTTGCCTTTAAAGTACACAAATACACAGAATATAGCCCCTATTAAAAATGATATAAATAGACTTTGTCTAACTCTTCTTTTTACATAATTTTTATTATCATAGTTTTTAGAAACTTCAGGTATTAAAGTAGTGTTTAATGCAAGTGTAAAAAAAGAAGGCATCGTTAAAATTGGTATGACATAAGCATTATAAACAGCATATTCACTTTCAATAAATCCAGTTGAATAACCAACAAACAAAAGCATATTTGTAAGAATAATTGGTTCTAGAAAATAACAAATATTACCAATTATTCTGGATGAAACTGAAGGGATAGAAATGCTAAAAACATCATAAGCAATTTTTTTATTAAATGTAAGATCATGTATAGAAAAATGAATATTTTTAGGAGCAAAGAAAAGATATACGATTATTTGAACTAGTTCACAGACAGCTGAAATTATTACATAACCGGATACAGCATGAACATCAGAAATATTTGATAAAAATGGAATAAAGATCATCATAAGGATAAAACGTGTAAGTTGTTCAAATATACTAGAAACAGCATTTGGAAGCATATTTTGTTTACCAAAATAATATCCCTTAATTATTCCTGATATAGTTGTAAAAGGAACGACAAATGAAATAGATATTAATGGATAATATAAGTTTTCATTTTTTAAAAGATTTGTTGCTAAAAATGGTGAAAAGATGAATATAAGAGCAATAATTAATATATTAAAAAGAAGTGAAATTGGTATAACTGATGCTAAAATTTTTAAACCACGATAATTGTTTTTCGCCATAATAACACTTATTGCGTAGGGAAGACCTAACTGAGTTATAGCAACTAAAAGAGAATATGTTGGCATTATTAAAGAGTATAAATTAATACCTGTACCAATCATTCTTGTAAATATAATTTTAATAAAAAATCCAAGTAATTTAGTGATAAGTGTTCCAATAAGTAAAATAACAGTTGACTTTATAAATGCATTTTTCATGTGTATCTCCTTTAAAATTAAAATAAAATATTATATAATAAATATATGAAAGATAATCGTAATTATTAAAGGTGATATTATGGAGAAAAAAATTAGTACTCAAAGAGATTTATATAATAAAGTGTTACCAGCTCTTAAAACTAAGAGGAATGAACTTTTAAGAAGTGGAATACGTATTGTAAAAGAAGAAGATATTTGGAATTACAATAAAGAAATGAAATGGAGAAGCGCAAGTAGTTTAAGTCTTGCAGGTATTGTTGATGATATTTTAAATACTAAAAATGAAGAATATGAAAACTATGTAATCAAAAAAATAAACGAACAGGGTGAATAAAAATGGAAGATTTATATAAAGAACTATTAAAAAGATGTGAAGAAAACTCATATACAGATGAGGAAATGGAGACAATTAAAAAAGCTTATGAATTTGCTTATAAATGTCATGAAGGTCAATTTAGGAAAAACAATGAAGAATTTATAACACATCCTTTAAATGTTGCTTTAATATGTGCATCTTTAAATGTAGATGCTACAACTATTATTTCAGCATTAGTGCATGAAACTATTGATAATGGGCCATCTAATTTAGACGAATTAGAAAGCCTTTTCGGAAGTGATGTAAGAAACATCGTTGCATCTTTAATGAAAGTAAATAAACTAAAATTAACAGATGAATCTGAATCAACTTCTCTTTATTTAAGAAAGGTGCTTGTTGCCTTATCAGAAGATGTAAGAGTACTTATAATTAAACTTGCTGGAAGAGTACATAATATGCGTACAATAGATCCTTTTTCTAAAGAAAAACAAAGACTTAAAGCTTTAGAAACTCAAAATGTTTTAATTCCTATAGCCCATAGATTAGGTATTAATCAATTAAAAACTGAACTTGAAGATATGTGTTTTAAAGTATTAAAAAGTGATGATTATGAAAGTGTTGAAGAATCGCTTCCTGCACCACGTGAAAAATTAAATGAAATACTTGAAGAAACTAAAGAAACTATAACTGATGTATTAAAACAAAATGACATTAATTTTGAAATAAAAGGAAGAGTAAAAAGTACATCTTCAATATATAATAAATTAACTAAAGGTAAAAAGATGAGTGAAATCTATGACTTTATTGGTCTTAGAATTATATGTGAAGAAGAAAGTGAATGTTATTTAATAATAGGTTTAATACATTCCTTATATAGACCTATTCCTAAGAGATTTAAAGATTATATTTCTATGCCTAAAGGAAACTCTTATCAATCTCTTCATACAGGTGTATTTGGCCCAGAAGGTTTTCCTGTAGAAGTACAAGTTCGTACAAAAGAAATGAATGAAATTGCTGAACATGGCGTTGCATCTCACTGGTCATATAAAGAGCATTCCAAACAAATTCAAAATGTTATGGAACAAAAACTTCAAATGTTTAGAAATATTATTGAAGCAAATTCAAGTGATGTAACTGATGATGATACATTTGCTCAAAATGTAAGTGAACTTTTAAGTAATTCTATTTATGTTTATACTCCAAAAGGAGATGTAGTTGAACTTCCTGATGGATCATGTCCAGTTGACTTTGCTTATCGAATTCATTCACGTGTAGGAGACACAACTGTTGGAGCTATTGTAAATGATATAATTGTAACTCTTGATTATAAACTTCAAGATAATGATATTGTAAAAATAATGACAAATGCTCAAAGTGAACCAAATAAAGACTGGCTTAATTTTGTAAAAACAACTCAAGCAAAAGCTAAAATAAAAGCATTCTTTTCTAAAAAAGATCGTGAAGAATATATTGAACGTGGTAGAAACTTACTTGAAAAAGAACTTAAACGACAACATATAGCATTACAAAATGCTTTAGATGATGAACATATTGATAAATTAGTAAGAGATTTAAAAGTTACTAATTTTGATGAAGTTCTATTAAATATAGGTGCTCTTAGATATGCTCCATCTTATATAGTTGATTTAATTTACAATGATAAAAAGAATGTTCAAGATGTTTTACTTGATAAAGTAATGAATTCTAATGTTCTTCCAAAAGTAAATCATAAAAATGATGTAATTGTTTCTGGATGTGATGATATCTTAGTTAATCTAGCAAGTTGTTGTAAACCGGTATTTGGTGATGAAATAATTGGTTATATAACTAAAGGACAAGGTATTACAGTTCATAAACGTGACTGTATTAATGTTAAAGATGTAACTGAAAGACTTATAGACGTTAAATGGAACGAAGAAAAAAATGATGAGAATAAATACTATATTTCTAAAATAACTATTTATACAAATGGAATTGAAAACAATATTTTAGATATAGTTACAAAAGCCACATTAAGAGCAATAAACATTAATAGTATTAATGAAATTAATAAAAATGATAAGGTATGCTATGATTTAATTTTAAAAGTTAAAAATAAAACTGATTTAGATAATTTTATTGAAGATCTAAGAACTTTAAAATTTGTAACTAGCATAAATAGGTATTAATATGAAATTAGTTGTTATGCGTAGTAAAAATTCAAGTGTTTCAGTTGATAATGAAATTACAGGTTCAATTGATCACGGATTAATGATATTAGTAGGCATAAGTACTCAAGATACCGAAGAAGATGTTGTTAAACTTGCAAATAAAGCTTTAAATATGCGTATATTTGATGATGAATATGGAGTTATGAATAAATCTATTTTAGATGTAGGAGGAAGCGTTTTATCAATATCTCAGTTTACTTTACTTGCTGATACTAAAAAGGGTAACAGACCTAGTTACATAAACGCCATGAAAGGTGATGAAGCAATTAAATTATACAATAAATTTAATGAAATACTAAGTAAATCTGTTCATGTAGAAACTGGCAAATTTGGAGCTGACATGCAAGTTTCAATACTAAATGATGGACCAGTTACTATAATACTTGACAGTAAGGGTGACAAATAGTCACCTTTTTGTATGACTGCATGTTATAATTAGACAGGTGATAAAATGATCAAGATGATTGTAACAGATTTAGATGGAACTCTTTTAAACGAAAAAGGAATAGTTTCTAGATTTACAAGAAAACAATTAAAAAAATATAAGGATAAAGGTCTTATTATAACTATTGCCACCGGTAGAATTTATAGCATGGCTGTTGATGCTTTAAAAAGTATAAAATATGTTGACTATATTATCACTGATAATGGTGCATGTGTTTATGATATAAAAGAAAAAAAATATACTTATTCTAATTATATAGGCAGAGATATTGTAAAAAATATTTATAATATGTTTAATGAACATATTAAATATATAAACTTTTGCGATAAAAACTATGTATTTAAATATACGGAGGAAAAGATAAATTTACCTAGAAGATTTAAAATAATTAATTCTTATAAAAAGATAGATAGCAAAGCTAAAGATATAACTCATATTACCATTGCAGCCAAAATCAATGATGAAATTTTTGATGTAGACAAAATGATTAAAGAAAATTATCCAACTCTTGAACCTGTAATCATGCAAGACTCTTTTGCAAATGATAAATGGTTAGATATTCAGGTAAAAAATTGTAATAAATTAAATACAATTAAATGGCTAATAAATAAGAAAAGCATTAAAAAAGATGAAATAATGGTTTTTGGAGATGGACTAAATGATATTGAAATGGTTGCTGCATTTCCTAATGGAGTAGCCATGAATAATGCCTTAGATGAAGTAAAAAAGAATGCTAAATATATAACTGAGTACTCAAATAACCAAAATGGAGTAGCTTTATTTTTAGAAGAATATTTCAAAAAGAACTTGAAAAGTTAAATTTTATGATATAATTGTGGTAGGAGGAAACTTATGAAAAAAAATTTATACACTGGGGTATTTTTCATCGCATTTTCTTGTTTTTTATTTGGTATGACCATTTTTCTTAATTTAAAAGAAAATGAACTAGCAAGTGAATTAAACCAAAAATATACTGATGTAGATGCAGACAAGATTGATAGTAGTTATAACGGAAACCTAATTAATGTAAGCGGAAATATTTCTTATGAAGGAGAGGCAAACGACAAAGAATTTAATTTAAATGTTGATACAGCTATTTTAAAAAGAAATGTTGAAGTATTTGTTTGGATTCAAGAAACTGAAATAAATAATGGAAAGACTACATATACATATCGTCAAAAATGGATGAATGAACTTGTAGATTCAAGTAAATTTGAAATAAAAGACAGATATGAAAATCCAAAAAGCATTAGTTATGCAAACAAATCATTTTATGCAAATGATGCTAAACTTGGAGCCTTTAAATTAAATGATAAAATACTTGAGAAGTTAGAAACTAAAGAATTAGATTTAAGTAATATTACATTAAAAAAATTACCTAAAAGTTTTAGTGTAAGCGGAAATTATATTACTAATTCTAAAAATATTGAATCTCCAAGTGTTGGTGACATTCGTATATCTTACGCTTACAATGCTCAAAAAGAAATTACTATTTTTGGTAAACAAGATGATGAGACTATTACTGAATATGAAACAGAAGATGATAATCAAATTTTAGATGTTTTAAGCGGTATAAAAACTGGAGAAGATGTAGTCGATACTTATAAAAAGGGTAATTACTTTAGAAATAATTTCTTTATTATAACATCACTTATACTAAGTGTAATTGGAATAATTTTCTTAATGAAAAAAGAATAGTTTAGCTATTCTTTTTTAAATTGAAAGTCATTGCTCCTAAAGAAGAAGATATTATTAATATTAGATAAAAAATAATCATATATAAAGATAAACCTAAATTAAATATTAATGTTAATAAAAAGAAAAATAAAGAGTATAAAAATCCAGCTAAAAGTCCTTTAATATATCCTCGTTCATTTGAATTTTTAGATATTAAATATCCGTAAATGTACATAATAAGAATCATTAAAATAATATAAATCATTGGATGAATACCAATACTTAATAAATTAAACAAAGATAATATTATTGAAATTACTAATATTGAAGAAATTGGAATCAAGTTAATATAAATATATTTTTTCATTTTTTTCACCTAATAAAATATATTATATTATTTTTATTTTATTACTTCATTTGCTGCTTTTGCATAACTTCTTAAAAGTGGGCCAGCACCAAGTTTAATACCTCCAAAATATCTTATTACAACAATTAATACATTATCTAAATTATTTCTTTCAATGACATTATAAATAGGTGTGCCTGCTGTATTAGCAGGTTCTTTGTCATCACTTTTTTTAGCAAGTGGTCCAATTTTATATGCATAAGGTATGTGTCTTGCTTTTTTATGTTCGGTTTGTAAGCTTTTTAAAATATAATTTACTTCATCAATTGAATTAACTTTATAAAGAATACCAATAAATTTAGACTTTTTAATTTCATAAGTATATGTATTTATAAGTTCCATGTAACCACCTGAATATATGATAACATAAATGTGTATTCTTTTGTTATAATATAAGTGTATGTTAATTAATTTGCAAATAAGAATTATTTAAACTATAATATTAAAATTAAAGAAAAGAAGGTGAATCTATGATATCAGAAAAACTTAAGCTTGTTCCTCATTTACCAGGAAGTTATCAAATGAAAGATAAAAATGGAGTTATTATATATGTTGGTAAAGCAAAAGATTTAAAAAATAGATTATCTTCTTATTTTAATGGAAGAGTAACTGGTAAGACTAAAAAACTTGTTTCGGAAATAGCTGATTTTGAATATATTGTAACTACCAGTGAACTTGAATCTTTTATATTAGAAATTAATTTAATAAAAAAATATGATCCAAAATATAATATTTTACTTAAAGATGATAAGAGTTACCCTTATATTGAATATAAAAGGAAACCATATCCAACTTTAAAAGTTGTTAGATATTTAAGTGTAAAAAAGCGTGAGAATAAACATCTATTTGGTCCATATGTTAATGCATCTGCTGCCAGAAAAATGGTTAACTTAATTAATAGACTATACCCATTAAAAAAATGTACAAATGGTCATGAACTTTGTCTTTATTATCACATTCATGAATGTCTTGGATATTGTGTAAAAAAAATAAGTGATGAAGAAATAGATAAAATGGAAAAAGAAATTCTTGGGTTTTTAAATGGAAATGATTCTATTTTAATAAATAAACTTATGGAAAAAATTCAAATTGCCAGTGATGCAATGAATTATGAACTTGCTCTTGATTTAAAGAAAGATCTAGAGTATATCAAAGTTATTCAAGAAAAACAAAGAGTTGAGATAAGTGATAGATCTAGTATGGATGTAATAAACTATTATTTTGATTCCGGTTTTATATCAATAGAAATATTCTTTATTCGTACTGGTAAACTAGTTGGTGGTAAAAATAAAATAATACCAGTTGCAAGTGATGATGCCATAAATGATATAGAAAGTGCATTAGCAGTTTTTTATACTAAAAATGAAGTTCCATCATTTATTATAGTTAATAAAGATTTAAATACTGATATTTTAAGTGAAGCTATAAACACTAAAGTTATAACTGCCGAAAAGGGTGATAAAAAGACTATCCTTGATATGGCTTACAATAATGCTAAAATTAATTTGCAAAATAATTTTCAAACCATTCAAAATAAACTTGCTAGAACAAGTGGCGCAAATGAAGAACTTGAAAATTTACTTGGTATAAAAATAAACCGAATTGATTCATTTGATAACTCCAATTTATTTGGTACATTTGCTGTTTCGGGTATGGTTGTTTTTAAAGACGGTCTTCCATCAAAGAAGGATTACCGTAAATATAAAGTAAGTGTAGATAAGAATGATGATTACAACACAATGAAAGAAGTTACCTATAGAAGATATTATCGTGCTTTAGTTGAACATGGTGAATTTCCAGATCTAATATTAGTAGATGGAGGTATTAACCAAATTCATGCTGTCAAAGACACAATTAATGCACTTCATTTAAATATTAAAGTATGTGGTCTTGTAAAGAACGATAAGCATAGAACTAATGAACTTCTAGACGGAGATACTTTAGAATCATATAAGATAGACTATACATCTAATTTATTTCATTACTTAACTCGTATTCAAGATGAAGTACATAGATTTACGATTAACTATCACCGTGAACTTAGAAGTAAGGGGTCTATTAAAAGCCTTCTTGATAATGTAGAAGGAATCGGGGACGTTAGAAAAAAAGAACTTATGAAGAAATATGGTTCTGCTAAAAAAATAAATGAGGCCAGTATTGAAGAATTAGACCAAATCCTTCCTCATAAAGTAAGTGTATATTTAAAAAATTATTTAGAATCTTTTTATAATAAAGAAGATAAGTAGGAGGGTATATGTTTGTATTTAATGGAGGATTTACTCTTGAACAAATTAAAAAACTCGAAAATGATGAATTTTACATATATGAAAAAGTACCAGAAAAAGACGTAATAATACCACGAAAAAATACATTTGATTATATTCCTGAATACTTGTACAGTGAACCAATTGAAGAAATAAAAAAATTTGTAAGTGAAGACTGTTATAAAAATCAATATATTTTCTTATCTAAATTTATTCTTAATGCTGGATATTTTTGTCGAAATAGTACAAAACAAAATTATATAGTCGTCTTTGATATTGATGAGGAAATATTAAAACAATATGTTGGTGTAGGTAAATATGTAGAATATTTAATTGAATATCGTCTACCTAGGGCTTTTATAACAAGTGAAAACATAAAAGAAATTCTTTATTATGAGCCAATTGATTATAGTACACTTGCAGAAGCACGATTAAAATACGCTTCTTCATTTACCCCAACAAAGGAAGCAGATCAAGAAGCTTATGCACTTATAAAAGAAAAAAAGTTAGTATTTAATGAAGATAAATGGCTATAAATATCTTGAACCTAAATCTGATTTATTATAAAATTATACTAGGTGGTAAGTGTGAAGAAAGATTTATATGAAAGTAGAAAAATGTATCAAAACCCAATTGTTTTAGTTATAACAATTATATGTGCAATGATACTAATTATATTTATAGCTGATTTTGTTTCTAAAAAGATCGCAACTGTAAAAATAGATAATGATACTAAAAGTGTATTAAAATTAGTAATGGAATATAATGGTGAAGATAAATTAGATTATGCAAAACGTGAATTTGAAAAAATTGGTTATAGTAATGCTAATATTAATTTAGTAGAATTAGATGATTATATACTTCTAACTAATAATGCATCCTACTTTACAATAGTTGGCGAATTATTTAAGAAACCTAAATATCATCGTGCTAACTTTAAAGCTAGTTTTAATGACTATCATGAGATAGTTATTGAAGAATATTCAGAAGATAATATGAAAGAAAAAGACTTCAATAATGATGAAGAAATAATTATAAAATAAAAAATGTTCTTAATTGAACATTTTTATATTGTTAAAAATCTCCTATATTTATTAATTAGATTATTTAGAAAAACATAATTTTCATTACTAAATTCATTTTTATAAGGAGCTAAGTCAAAAGAATTCGGACTTTTTAAAACTTGCTTATAATTACTTTTAATGAATGAGTAAACAAAATTTATTTCATGATCGCTTACATTCAAGTGATTTTTGTTTGCAAATTTAATAATATCTTCTTTCTTTAAATTTACAATAAAATTTTCGATTATATTTGACATTTTTTATTCCTCCGTTATATTTTATGCTTCATTGGTTAATATATTAATATGAAAAAGAAAATCACGACTATAAAAATTCTTTTATTTATAATAAATCTGATAATAGTTATACGTATTTATGATATAGCTATTATTAATCATGAAAAATATTTAGAATTATCTAGACTTGCAAATGATAAAATAGTAGAATCTGATTCAACATTAAGAGGACGTATTTTAGATAAATTTGGTAATGTCTTAGTTGATAATAAAGGGATAAATGTCTTAATTTATACTAAGATACCAAATATTACGAGTAAAGATGAACTTGAAATAGCATCTCTTATTGCTAAAACAATAAATTTAGATAATTATGATATAACAGAACTTTCTTTAAAAGAATATTTATATAAAAAATATAAAACTAATATAGATGAAAAAGTAAGTGAATTAAAATTAAAAAAATATAAAAATAGGAAAATATCCGAAAATGATTTTCTTAATTATAAATATAGTTTAATTGATGAAAGCCTTATGACTGATGAAAATAAAAGAGAAGCAGTAATATATAATTTAATGAATAAAGGTTATAGTTATCAAGATAAAGTAATAAAGAAAAATGTAACTGATGAAGAACTTACTAAGATAAATGAATTAAATTTAAAAGGAATAAGAATAGATATTGATTATATAAGAGTATATAAATATGATACATCTTTAAATCAAATATTTGGTTCTATTGGTAAAATAGAAAAAGAAAAGAAAGAATATTATTTAAGTAAAGGATATAAATTAGATGCAACTGTTGGTGTTTCCTTTTTAGAAAGTACTTATGAAGAATATTTAAAAGGAGAGGCTAGAAAATATAAAATTAATCCTGATAATACATTAACTTTAATAGATAAAGGAAAGAAAGGCTCAGATTTAATATTAACTATTGATATTGAAAAACAAGTTAAAATAGATAATATATTAAAAGAAGAAATATTAAAAGCTAAAAAGTTTCCTTCAGCTAAATATTATAAGGGGTCTAATATAGTAGTAAGTGACCCAACAAATGGTCATATTGAAGTGATGTCTAGTTATGAATATTTAAACGATACGTTTGTACCTAACACTATAGGCATCTTAAAAAACTCTTATACAGTTGGTTCAGTTGTTAAAGCAGCATCAATGAGTACCCTTTATAAATATGGAATAATTGATAATAAAAAGATTAAAGATTCATGTGTAAAATTGTATTCTCAAAAAGAAAAGTGTTCATGGAAAGATTTAGGTTATATAAACGATATAGATGCTCTTGCATATTCTTCAAATTACTATCAATTTATAGGTGCAATTAAAATGACAGGTAATACATATAATCGAAATATGAAATTTAATCCAACTAAAGAAGATTTTAATAAATATCGTGATTATTTTAAAACTCTTGGTTTAGGTGATTATACTAAAATAGATATAGAAGGGGAGGAGCTTGGAATAACTGGAAGCACTATATCAGGTGATTTACTATTAAATTTAAGTATTGGCCAGTACGATACGTATACTACACTTATGTTAAATAATTATATTGCAACCATTGCTAACGGTAAAAATAGATACAAATTAAAAATAGCCGATTCAATAGTTGATGAAAATTCTAAGAAAACTACTATAAATCCAGATGAAATTTTAAATAAATACGAGATAGATGAAGATAAATATTTAAGAATAAAAGAAGGATTAAGAAAAGTTGTTACAAATGGAACAGCTACTTTCTATATAAATAAGTCTTTAAATGGATCTGGTAAAACTGGTACAAGTGAAACTTATTATAATGGTGTTTCTACTTACACAAAATCATTTATTGCATATGTTCCAAGTGATAATCCTAAATATGCTATTACTATAATTTCTCCTAATATTTCATATAAAACTGAGACTAGTACATATAAATATCCAATAAATAGTAAACTATCACGTAATATTACTAATATTTTGTTTGAAAATTCGTAATATATATGCTAAAATACATATAGTTTACAAGTGAGGAGGCTAAAACTTTATGGCAAAAGGAAAAACAGACGCTAGAACACCTATTGGTTTAAAATGTTCTAAATGTGGATATATGATAAGACACACTGAAAAGAATACTAAAAATACAACTGAAAAATTAGAATTACATAAATATTGCCCAAAATGTAAATCAGTACAAGTATTCAAAGAAGCAAAAATTGGTAAGTAGTAATATTATATAAATTGTATAACTTATTAAATAAAACTATATTAATAACAAATAGTATTTAGGGAGGTAATATCATGAACATAAATATTAATGATATTAAAAACGGAATGACTATCATTATTGATGGTAAATTATGTTTAATTGAAGAGTTCCAACACGTTAAACCAGGTAAAGGTTCTGCTTTTATGAAAATGAAATTAAGAAATCTTAGAACTGGTTCATTAGTTGAAGAAACTTATAATACAAATATAAAAATTGAAAGAGCAAGAGTTGATAGACTTCCAATGCAATACTTATATTCTATGGGAGATAGTTATGTATTTATGAATACAGAAACTTATGAACAACTTGAAATTCCTGCTGAAAAATTAAAAGATCAAATAAAATTCTTAAAAGAAGGATTAGATATTTCAATAACAATGTATGAAGGTGAAATTTTAGGAATAAATTTACCAGAAAAAGTTGAATATGAAATAGTTGAAACAAGTGAAGCAGTAAAAGGAAACACAACTAACAATGCTCAAAAAGATGCAAAAATTGAAACTGGTTATGTTGTAAAAGTTCCACTATTTATAAATCAAGGAGAAAAGATTTTAATATCTACTGCTGATGGAAAATATGCAGGAAGAGCTTAGGCTCTTTTTTTTTGCAATTTTGTTATAAATAATATGTAAACTATTGACACTTTATTACATTTTTTGTTATGATGAGTATGTAAAATAGAGAAGGGACTTGACAAGATGGAAGAGTTAAATAAATTATTAAGTGAATTAGGTATATCAAAAGTTAGATTAGCTAAATACTTAGGAGTTTCAAGACAAATGGTATATAACTATCTAGAATTTGAAAATTTAAATAAATGGCCAAAAGAAAAGAAAATTTTATTATTAAAACTTTTAGATATAGAAGATGGAGATGCTGATACAATTGCTAATATAAAAGTCAATACTGAATATTTATTAGCAGTAGAGGATAGATTAAATGATGGAGTAAAAGAAACTCATGAAAATGATTTTCTAGACTTAAAAGGTTTAAAGAAAGAAGAACAAGCTTTAATAAGTGATATAACATTCTTAATTAAAGAAAAATTAACAGAAGATGATCATGAAGATAATTTCTATGCACTTCAATATGTTTATCATATGTTACAAAGTATGGATAATATTACGGAGATTAAATATTTACTTGCATATTTATCTAAAGCAACTGGTTTTACTTCTCCTAATGTATTTAGATTTAATGAAGATAAGCAATTTATTTTTGAAGGAATTATCCACTCTGCTTTCTCATTATATAATAGTGGGGGAGCAAGCAAGGCAAGGGTAATTGAGTCAAGAAATAGATTCATTCAAGATCTTGAAGAAAAAAAAGAAGAAGTACTTACACGTACACAACAATTAAATACAGTTAGAGTACAAGCTTTAAGAGAACTTGGATATAATGATATTAATAAAGAAAATGCTGCTGAGGTATTTGAAAAAATTGCTGAAATACAATCAAGAAAAGTTTAGACTTTTCTTTTTTTATGACTCCCCTTTTACATTTAAAAAATAGGTTAGGTAAGATAATTACATACATGATACTTTTTATATATTGTTGATGATATAAAAAGACTAATATAGATGGTTTACATAATATAAAAACAAGTGTCTTTATAACTAATTATTATAATTTTAAATATTAATAATTATCTAGAAACATACATAAAATGGTTAGTTATTAAGCCTTTTTAAATAAATACGCAACTTCATATAATATATATTATGTTAACTTGTATATTTGAAATAAATATATGAATAACTAACCATATACTTATTTTGTTATAAAAATTTGAATCAATATTTATACTTAAATATATACTTATTAAAACAATTTATTTAATACTTATGCATTCCCTTTTATATATTCTTTTATTAATTCTATTTATTATTCTTAATTTAAGATAATTAGTTATCTACTACCTACTCTTTTTATAATTTGAAAAGTAGGGGACTTAAATTAAAAAAGATATAACTATATATACAAGAGATAAAAGTATTCCCAAAATAAAATATTTTGAATGATTAAATTTTAAAGATTCTTTATATATTGAATTTATACTTAGAGTTATCATTATTCCTGCAGTAAAAATTAATATAATTGCTATCATAATATCATTCATATATTTATATAAAAATAAATATGCAAGTAAAGCTCCTAAAGGTTCTGCTAAACAAGAGATTAGGGTAGACTTAAATGCCCTACTAAATGATGATGTAGCAAGATATATTGGAAGAGCAATACAAACCCCTTCTGGTATATTATGAATCATTATAGCAACACTTAGCTTAACCCCTACTCTTATATTTGTAACACCTGATAAGAATGTTACTATCCCTTCTGGAAAATTATGAATCATTAATGCTATAAGAGAAAGTAAACCTACTTTAAGCATGTTACTCTCCCCTTCTATTTTTTTATCAAGTATATTTATGATAAAATAGCCAGAGATAAAAGACCCTATTACTATAATTAATGATTTAATAATATTAAAATTTTTAAATATAGTTATTACACTTGATGGTAAAAGATCAAGAACTGATATTAAAATCATAATAGTACCAGAAAAAGCAAGAATAAGGCTTATATTCTCCTTTTTCTCAATTCCGGGTATAAACACTAGCATTGAACCCAAAACAGTTCCAAATGACGCTAAAACACTTAATAAAAGAGGTATAATTATTTTCATAATATATATTATTAATAATTTAAAAAAATATTCGTTTTATATTATAATTATTTTCCTATTGTACATAATAATTGTAGGAGGTAAGAATTATGAAAACTCAAAAAACAAATAGAACATCTAAAAGTAATAAAAAAACAAATAGATGTAAAAGAGAATCTTCATCATCTGAAGAATAATTAAAAAAGCGTTAGATTTAATCTAACACTTTTTTTATGCTCTCTAAACTATTATCAAACTTAGTACTTAATTCGTTTCTGGCTTTCATCATAGCTTGATATACTTTACTTACGTAATCTTTATATTCTAAATTCAAGAATTTAGCAAGTTTTTCACTTTTAAAAGTAGATTGTTCATTAAATACAAATTCAACTGTTAAATAGTATTTTTCCTTATTTGACATATTTAAACTTGAAATAAATTCTTTACTAAATATATTTAATTTTTTTATTGAGCTTATATATTCTTCGAATAAAGATAAATCTTTTTGTTCATCTTTTTCTTCAGAAATAGTATCTTCATTTTTATTTTTTTTCATATATTCAACTATAACTACATTTATTAATTTCACAACTCTAGGAGCTCCACTATAATCTTTAATAACATTTAGATCTTTATCAAAATATTTATAAAGCATAAGTTGTTCTAAATGATTTAATTTAGAAATAACTTGCACTACATCATCTCTAGAGTAACCTAGTAATTCATATTTTGTATATAAATTTACTTTTCTAAGTGAAATTTCAATTTTATTTAACAATTTATATAGTTCAACAGAAAATTCTTTATTAGGATTTCTAACTAAGTTATTATCATAATAAGAATCAAAATATAATCTATCATTTTTATCTAATGAAGTTATTACATAGTCTACTTCCCTATTTGAATATCCCTCTTTTACAAAATAATCATATAATGAAACAGTTTCATTTATAAAATTAGATATAATATTTAAATTTCTTTTTATAATAGTATATAAGTAATGATATGGAGAAGTTGAATTATCAAAGCATTCTTTAAGTGACTTAATTCTGTATCCATATTCATCAAAAGCTTCTCTAAAAGCATTTTTAGCTTCATCTGGTAAAAGACTAATAGCAATATCAATGTAGATTCGTTTATAGCCTCTATTTTCCCATGATTTATAAAAATTATATTTATGTTGTTTATTTTTAGAAGAAACTATCTCGTTTGTTAACTGAATTAAAAAATTATAAGTATCAATATTAAAGACAATACTTTCTTTTCTAATTAAGTTTTCGTCATAATAATATTTAATTTTTTCTTCTAGTTGATAATCTAATAAACTAATGAATTCTAAAAATTCATCTTTCTCTATTCCTTGGTGTTCAAAATATTCGATTAAAAATTTTGTATCATTCATAAATTTTAAAATATTATCAAGTTTTTTGTAGAAGGTTGTAGATATGAAAACTGACATGTTTTTGGAATTACCTATTTTATTTCCATTTTTATCATATTCATTAAAGAAGTACTTTTTTTGAGTTTCGTTTAAAGTTTCTATTGCAATATCAACTATATTTCTTTCATAGCCGTGTTTTTTACTTCTTTCATAGATGTTTGTACCTTTTCTTACTTTTCTTTCATTCTTAATTTTTTCTGTTATTATTATATATATTTCTGGATTCTTACTTGCATTAAAGATAGTTTTTAAATTTAAGTTTTCATCGAAATATTCATCGAATATAATTTTGTCACTAGGAGAAAGTCTTTCGATAGCTTGCAATATGTTTTTTTTGGACAAATTTTCATAATAATTTTTTAGATTAAATTGTTTGAACTGTTGAATTATACTTGTTATTAGACTATAAATAGTTACATCAAAGTTAACATTACTTTTTCTTATCAAATTCTCATTATAATATGTACTCAACACTTTTTTATCTTCGTCGCTTAAATTAGAAAGAATTATTTCAACTTGCCTTTTATCAATTGCAAATTTGCTTAAATATTCATCCAAATTTCTTGATGCCTTATCCATTTCAAGAATTTCTTTTATTTTTGTAGAAATTTTATTTTTTAAAATATATATAATTTCTGTATTATATTCAGAATTAGGCTTTAACATACCATTTTCGTCAAAACTTTTACTATAAATCTCACTCTCTTTATCATTTAAATTTAAAATTGCTATATCAACATATGCTTTTTTAGAGTTTTTAAATTCTTCGTATATACCATTTTTAAATCTATTTAGAAGATCCTCTGTTTCTTTATATTTTTTTAGTGTTCTGGGAATAGTAATAAATAATAAATTTTTTATTAAAACATTATTATCATAGCTTTTTATAAGGTTTCCGTCTTTATCAAAATATTGATGCAATTCATTTTTATCTTCATCTTTTAGATTATCAAGTGCTAAATCAACTATTTTTTTAGAATATTCCCTCTTACATAATACTTCATAAAGATTAATATTTTCTTTTTTAGAATTATTTTTTCTATTATTTATTAAATGATGTTGAATACCAATTAAAGGTGAAAATGCAGTAGCGTATGATGAATTCACAACACTTTTAGGTAATTCAGCTATGTCTAAGCTATTAAAACTATGATCAAAACACATAAATAATTTTTGTTTTTCCTCAGATGATAGTTCCCTAAAAGCATTTATAAACTCACCCTTAGTATATCCTCTTTTTTGATAATATGTTTGCAAATTTCCTTTAAAATATGTTGGAAGAACATTTTCAGTTTTATGTTTTTGTTTTTCTTCTTGTGCTTTAATAATCTTTGATTCAATATTATCATTACCATTTAAAATATTAAGAACTATTTCTGTATCTTCTGGGCTAACTTTTATCATTAAAGATCTAGTATTATTAAAGCTGTTGCCATATAATTTTTTTAGGACACTTATAACATTTTCATCGTATTCTTTAATAGCATTAATGATTTCAAGTAGTGTATATCCCTTCTTTATTAATGGATTCACTAAACTCATTGGAGCTTGGTTATCTTTTTTTTTAGTAACATTAGATTTAGCTTCAACATGTTTATAAATTTTTCGTTTAATTGTTTCTAAAGCAGAGCTTATATTAGTATAAACATGAATCTCATCAGTATTAAGTAAATCAGCTATAGCTGAGATAGTCATCCTTTTTCTATCAATTCCAAAGTAGTATAAAAAAGATGTTCTTTCTCCTTTTGCTAATGAATTAATAATATCATCCAATGCATTTTTATTAATGTTGTAAGCATACATTATTTTCTTTAAAAAATCATAATTTTTATCACTTAAATAACTGCTCATTATTTTTCCATTTTTCTTTACTTTTTCAGCAAAATCAATCTCAATCATGACTTTTTTACAAGTTAAATTAAAATCATTCATTTCGTTTTTCTTTATTGAAGTTTTAACGTTTATACCATCAAAATCCTTACCAAATTTCTTTTTTAGTAAGTTTTTTTCTTCAAGAGATACATTATTAGCAACTGCTAAAAATACATCTTTCTCTGTTTTAAAATATTCCCAAGCTTTTCCCATAATTTACACTATCCTATCTTTTTCAATTTTTAACATAATTATCCCAACCTTTTTGCTGCATATTATATCATAATACTAACTTCTAGGAAAGTATTTTTTATACTCGTTATGAAGAGCTTCGTTAGTTAAATGAGTATATATTTGAGTAGTTGAAATATCTGAGTGCCCAAGTAGTTCTTGAATGATTCTTAAATCTGCTCCATTTTCAAGCAAATGTGTTGCAAATGTGTGTCTTAATGTGTGAGGTCCGATTTCTTTTTTTATGTTTTTTTCTAAAGCATATTTCTTAATCATTTTAAATATTCCTTGTCTAGTAATTGCATTACCATGATTATTTAAAAATAAATAATTATTAATTGTTCCTTTTACTAGTTCTGGTCTATAATCATCTAAATACATTTTTAAGTATTTTAAAGCAACATCATTTATTGGAACAATCCTTTCTTTACTACCCTTTCCCATGACTCTTACTATACAGTCATCAAAATCAATGTTTTTAAACTCTAAAGAGACAACTTCACTTATTCTTAGACCTGTTGCATACATTAGCTCTAAAATAGCTTTATTTCTCGCTTGAAAAGGGTCATTTATTTCAATATCCAATAAGCTATTTACTTCATCAATAGTTAAATAAGTTGGTAAATGTGTTCCAAGTTTAGGTAGTTTTATTGCTTCTACAGGAGATGAAGTGATTTTTCCAGTTTTTATATAATAAAGATAAAAAGATTTTAACGTTGATATATTATGACTTATAGTTGCTGGAGCTAGAAAAGAAATGGACTTAATATATTTATTTATTTCACTAGTAGTTAATTTAAGCATGTCTTTTCCGTTAAAATAAGAATCTACTTTATTTAGATCATTACCATAAGAATTAACTGTATTATCTGAATAATTAAGTTCAAGTTCTAAATATGATAAAAAGTCACTTATATATAAATAATTCACGATTATCACCATTTATATAATATCAAAAAAAGACTAATTATACAAAAAATAATAAGTTATATATGTTATAATAATTAAAGAGGTGAAAATATGGAACTTCTTGCTAATGAAATAAGGCCTAAATCATTAAATGATGTTGTTGGTCAAGAACATTTAATTGGTGCTAATAAAGTTATCCGTAATTTAGTTGAAAATGGAAAACTCTTTTCAATGATTTTATATGGTCCACCAGGAGTTGGGAAAACCACACTTGCAATAGCGATTGTTAATGAACTTAATATTAGGTATAAAATGTTAAATGCAGTAA
Organism: uncultured Bacilli bacterium; assembly: GCA_934098345.1. Lineage (GTDB taxonomy): Bacteria > Bacillota_I > Bacilli_A > RF39 > UBA660 > CAG-582. The sequence continues at coordinate 2,769 of CAKONX010000003.1, read as the reverse complement.
TTAATAATAAAAGTGATTTTGATATTGCCATTGAAGAAGCTAAAATGTATGGTCATTTAGTTTTAATCGTTGATGAAATACACCGAATGAATAAAGATAAGCAAGATATACTGCTTCCATATCTTGAAAATGGTCTTATCACTTTAATTGGTCTTACAACATCAAATCCATATTTTAAAATTAACCCGGCTATTCGTAGTCGTGTTCAAATATTTGAACTTTTACCTATTGAAAATAAAGATGTAGTTAAAGCTTTAAAAAGAGCATTAGATAATTTAGAAAATATTAAAGTGGATGATGATACTCTTAAGTACATTGCATCACTTTCAAATGGTGATGTTCGTGCAGCACTAAGTTTACTTGAAGTTGCTTACTACTCTACTAAAAATGGAAAAATAGATGAAGAAACAATAAAAAATATTAACCCTAAAGTTATTTTAGAAGGCGATGAAGATGGTGATGGACATTATGACCTTATAAGTGCTTTACAAAAAAGCATTCGTGGAAGCGATGTTGATGCTTCTCTTTATTATTTAGGAAGACTCATTGTTATTGGTGATATAGACATTATTTGTAGAAGATTATCCGTAATTGCTTATGAAGATATTGGTCTTGCAAATCCCGGAATTGGTCCTAAGGTAATGGCTGCAATTGAGGCTGCTAATATGGTTGGTTTACCAGAAGCAAGAATCCCACTTGGAACTATTGTTACAGAAATGGCTTTATCACCTAAATCAAATTCAGCACACCTTGCTTTAGATGCCGCCATAAATGATATAACAAACGGTGTTAATGGTAAGGTTCCTGATTGGTTAAAAACAAGCTCAAAAGATTATAAATATCCTCATGATTATAAAAACCATTGGGTAAAACAACAATATTTACCTAATAATATAAAAAATAAAAAATATTTTATTCCAGCTGATAATAAATACGAAGCAAATTTAGTTAACATAAATAGGGAGATGAAAAAATGAATATAACAATTATTGGTACTGGAGTATATGGTATTGCTATGGCAATTGCCCTATCTCAAAATAAAGAAAATAAAATAATAATGTGGACTGAAAGTGAAGATTCACTTAAACATATTGAAGATACTAGAGATAATTTTAAAGAATTAAATGGAGCCAAAATACCTGATTCAATAAAATTTACTACTTCATATAAAGAAGCCCTTTATAATTCCTCAATTGTGTTTATAATGACAGCAGCAAAATTTGTATCATCAGTTTGTAAAGATATGGTGCCATTTATAAACTCATCAATGCATTTTGTAATTGGTTCTAAAGGAATTGAACAAAATTCATGTTTATTTATAGATGAAATATTTAGAAATAGTATAAATACAAATAAGTTAGCAGTTATATCTGGACCTACTTTTGCAGTAGATATTGCATCTCTTGAACCAATTGGTCTTTCAGTAGCTTCTAAAAACAAGAATACAATTGAACTTGTAAAATATATTTATAAGAACACCAGTGCAAAATTAAGAGAAACTAAAGATATTATCGGTATAGAAATATGTGGATCAATAAAAAATGTAATTGCAATTGCATCAGGAATACTTTCTGGTCTTGGTTATAAGGAATCAACTAGAAGTTTTTTAATAACTGAATCTTTACATGATATAAAGGAATTAATAAATGCCTTAGGTGGTAATAAAAAAACTATATTATCTTTTGCTGGAGTTGGTGATTTACTTTTAACAGCAACAAGTGAAAAATCAAGAAATTATTCTTATGGAATGATGCTTGGCGAAAATGCATTTGATGACGCTGAAGAATTTTTAAATAATTATACGGTTGAAGGATATTATACTTTAAAAAGTATATATGATTTAATTAGAAAAAGAAAAGTTTCTATGCCAGTAATAGATGTGATATACGATATTGTAATTAATAATGATGATCCAAGAAAATTAGTAGACTTTTTAATGAAGAAACAATAAAAACCAGGAAAACCTGGTTTTATTTTTTTATAATATCATTGAATATAAATGATGCACATAATATTCCAGCAACTGACGGAACTAAGCACGCAGTTCCAAGCATATCTATATCTTTTGGTAGCTCCCTGCTACTTACTACATAAAGTTTTTTATTAATATGCGCATGTCTTACTTTACTTCTAAGAATTCTTGCAAGGGGATCATTATTAGTTTTATCTAATGTTGTTATTTCTAAATCTTCAGGTCGAGTTTTCTTAGCAGTTCCCATAGATGATATAAGTTTATATTTATAATGCATACTTTGTTCCATTAAAGCAAATTTTACCTCAACTGTATCACATGCATCTATTATATAATCATAGTTATTTTCTAATAAAGTTTGTAAATTATCTTTATTTAATCTTTCTTTCACTGTTTTTATTTTTACTAGAGGATTTATCTTTTCTGCACGCATTTTAGCTTCATCAACCTTAAAAAGGCCAATATTATCTTGTGTAGTTATAAGTTGTCTGTTTAAATTACTTAAAGCAATGGTATCAAAGTCAACAATAGTTATATTTATAAATCCATTACGAACCATGCTTTCTAATGCATAACTTCCTACTCCACCTACACCTATAATTAATATATTTTTGTTTTTTATCTCATTAAGTTTATCTTCACCAATAAGACCAATTAATCTTTCAAACATAAATATCCTCCTTTTTAAGCAAATAAAAAGCCTAAGAAAAGCCAGTGTGATAAAAGCCCGCTCTCACGAGGTGGGCATCACATGACCTATATTAGGATCCCTAGTCAACGACTAGGTCTTCAACACA
>CAKONX010000002.1 GCA_934098345.1 uncultured Bacilli bacterium | reverse complement strand
TATATAAGCATTGTTTCTTTCAAGAGTTGGAATAAACTCTTTTGCATCATAGTTAGTTTTCATTTCTTCTTTACTTTCAGCAGCAAGACTTTTTAATTTTATTTTTTCTTCATCAACAATATTATTTGGATAATCAAATAATATTACACTTCCCTCATTTACAATTTTTAAAATTCTTTCAAGCAAGTTTAAAAATTCTTCTTTTTCAAGATAATAACTTAAACCCAATAAAGAAACTAATGTTTTTTTATTTTTGTCAAAACCTTCATTAATAATTTTTTCTTCAAAATTATTTTTTAAATCACTTCTAATATATTTAACATTACTTTTTATATTTTTTAGTCTTCTTAGTTTATCATCAATAACATCACTTCGATCTACTTCAAACACATTTAGATTTTGATGATTTAAACCACTTGTATCATATCCTGATGCTAATATTAAATATTGTTTTAGTCCTAGTTTTTCTTCTACTTTAATTTTATCTTCTAGCCAAGCACTTCTTCCTAATACTGATGGACCAATAACTTTATTTACAATATGTAATACTTTATCATCACCATTATAAAATGGATCAAAGAAACTTATTCCTTCCTCTAAAAATTTATATATAATGTCATAATCTTTTCCTAACATACTATGAGCATATGTATTATTTATAATATGAATATTTGCACACTCACTGTGATAAGCATTTACAAATAAACACATTTTTGCAGTCATACTACTATCCATAAAAATCGCCTCCTAATACTTAATACAACATATTAAATAGATATACAATCTTGAAAAAATCACGATTTTATGGTAATATAATTATAGAATTTGATAAAAAAAATAGCTTTTTTCACATTATTTTTATAAATCTTATGTTATAATAAATTAGGTGATATAATGAAAAAAATAAAGAGTATTATAAGTACTCATAGTCTTTATTTATTAATTTTAACAGGAATAGAATTTATAGTAAGTATTGTTTCTACACTTGCATTTGTATATTCGGATTCACTTTCTTATAATGATTCTTTAGTATATAATGCTTTAGGAGTAGAAAAATTGTTAGAAACTCTTTACTCTTCAACATTTTGGGGACTTATTCTTTTAATACTTGCATTCATTGTTATATTTAATGTAACATCCATGGTTTATAAGAAAAAAGAGTTTTCATTTATAAGTTTATGCCTTTGGTTTTTAATGCTTATACTTTCTATTAACTTAACTAAGCCTATAATGGATAATTTAATGACTTTACTTCTATTTGTTCCAATTATTATAATAAATATAATTGCTAGAAAAAAAGAAGAAGAAAAACTAAAAGAAGAAATCTAATCAGGATTTCTTCTTTTTATATAACTTTATTACTAATATAATATTAATTGTAAATAATAAACAAATTACTTCTCGATAATTTTCTTTTAAAAAATTATCAAGTTCATCTAAATTATCTATATTTTTTTCATTAGTTTTACTTTTTTTATAACTATTACAATATCCGTCATATTCTTCTTTTTTACTCCAAATATTAATTTTTTTATAAATTGCATCTTTTTCTAAACTACATAACTCTTCTGTATATTTATAATTTCCATATATATAAGCAACATGAGCATATCCATTTTCTACTAAATATTTTTGAAGTAAAACTCCATCCACATAAATCCAACCTAAACTTCTTCCATATTTATCAGTTTTACTAGCTTTGGAATCTATTTCAATTTCTATTTTTTTAGCATTAGTAAGCATTTCACATGTAACTTCACTTGCTATATCCCCATAATCTTCATTCTTTTCTGGTGTATTAATTGCTAAAAATCTATATTTTACTTTTTCATTATTTATTTTAAAATATGCTGTATCTCCATCTACACACTTTTCTAGCTTTACACTTAGCAACTCATCTGCACTAGCTGGACTTATAAACAATAGAAAAAGAATTATAAAAATAATTCCTTTTTTCATTTTACTTTTTCTCCACATTCACTGCAGTATGTATCTTTTTTATCTAACTTATTACCACAATTACTACAATAATTTATTTCTTCAGCTTTTTCATTATTGATTAAAAACATAACAGCTAACATTAATGCAAAACCTATTATGAATAGATATATTAAAAATGGTACATTTGATATAAACATTAATACATTAAATATAGATATTGCTAGTAATATTAAACCAGATATTAATGAACACTTATGTTCTTCATTTTTTATTCCATATAGTAACATTACTAAAGAAACTATTAAACTAAATATAATTGTATAAATATTCTTATCTAATACTAAATAATCTAACATACTTAAATCTATTAAAATAGTACTGAAAATAACCCTATTATTTTCATTTTTAAAATTAATATAACCTAAAGCAATTATTACTGATATAGTTAAAATCTCAATTAATATATTAATTACATAATAATTTGCTATAACACCTTTAATATATAAAGATGTACTTACAAGTAAGAACATTAAAGATATTGAACTTTTAAATCTATTATTCATATTCTTATATAAAAGTCCCATATAGAATATAGATAAAATTAAATATTTAATATAATTAATATCTAAGAATCTTAATTCAACTAATGAAAGACCAAGTAGGAATACATATAACATATAATCAATAGCACTATCTTTTTTATCATCAAATATAGTTAAATATACATAATCAACTATTAAAACACCTAAATTAACTAGATAACTTAATAATGTGTGATCAGTTGTATATACTAAATTTGATAAAACTAAAACTAATAAAATTGAGTAAACAACTTTAAGATCATATCTTTTATTAAATTTGTATAAAATTAATAAAACTATATTTACAATAAATAATCCAACTGAATAATCTATTTTAATAAAATTATAATGAACAAATATTAACGAGCATGCTATCTCTAGTAAAATAGCTACTGGTAAAAAGAAATCACTTATCTTTTTATTTTTAAATAAGATCATTTCAGATATAATATCTATTAAGAATAAACTTGATGCAACTATATACGCACTGTTGCTTTCTTTTGTAGCAACTACAATCACAAAAATAATTGCTAAATAATTAATTATTTTATATGCATAATATAAGAATTTATCTTTAACTAAATCAAAATAATCTACAAGTAAGAATACTAATAAATGTAAAGATATTACAATTGGAATACATATATCATTATCTAAGCTATTAAAAAATTGAATATCATTTATAAATAAAGTTCCAAATATTAGTAGTAAACATAATAAACTAGTTTCAAAATCTTTATTATCTTTTAAAATAACTATTAAACCAATTATTTCTATACTAATTAACTCAATTAAACTTAAAAGTGATATATCATCTATAATTAAGAAAATTATAAATGGAATTATATATGTAAACATTTTAGATACTGGATATATATTATTCTTTTTAAAACATATATTAGTTATTAAACAAATACATTCAACAATTAAAAGTATTAAAGTTAATTCTATCTTATAAAATATTAGTAAAAGAGACGCTATTATAAATAGGGATACATAAGTAACTTTAATAAATTTCTCATTATCATATATTAATGCTGTTATTAAGAAAAAAGATCCAATAAATAAAAATATTATTGCTAAATATATATATTCACTTCCATTTATCTTAAAAAATTGATTTAGTAAATTACTATTACTAAAAGAAAATATAGATATAAGTAATGAAATAAAACCTATTGAATAAAACCAATTAGCTGAGTTTTCTAAATTCATTTTTTTCTTACATATATAAGTTATTACAAATTGAGTAATAGAAAATACAACTAATACAAGTGATTTGATTTCATAAGCAATACCTGTATTTGAAAACAAAATACCAAGTAGTGCAATTAGCATCACTACTGAAGAAAAGTTAAGTAAATATCCCAAATTATTTAATTTTTTATTCATCTTTATCAACCCAACGCAATTCTTTTTTAGCTTCTTTTATATTTAAATTTTTCATTATAAATGCACATTCAATTAATTCCATAACTGAACCCACTATCATAACTACTCCAATTATTCTAAAGAATACTTCTGCTCCTTTAAATGGATTTGCAAGTAGAAGAATTCCTAAAGTAATACCTAAAAGAGCAAATACTAAATTATATTTCCATGTTGTAGAAAAATTTCTAATATTAACTGCAAATTGTAATTTAACAATTGATTTTATTGTTATAGTTAAACCAATTATAACAGTTATAAAGTTTACAAGTGATTCAGTATTAATAATTAAATATATTCCTACACAAGCAGATACTAATCCAAGAAGTAATGATTTACTAATCATTTTTTCTTCTTGTGGTGCTTTTATATAATCATATATCCAAAAGCATCCAGTAATTAAAGTCATAAGGCCAATTATTAAAGTAATGATTTTTAAAGAACTAGCTGGTTCCATCATTAATACAACACCTAAAATTAATGTCGCTATAGAAGAGATTAAACAAGTCTTTCTATATCTTTTAGCACTATTATATAACATATTATCACATCCTAAATTTATTATATCACTATAATCATGAAAATTATACGAAAAAAAGCAAAAAAAAATGCAGTAGGCACTGCAACTTAATTATACTAAATTTATTTTATTTCTTCAATACTTTCTATTTCATTTAAATAAACAACGTTATACTTGGCATCTTCATCTCTTATAGTTAAAGTTTTATAAAAAATCATATCTTCATAATCTTCTACTGACTTTACATCTACAAGTAATCCTTCCAAAGTTGTACCATCATGAAAGGTAATATAAACATATTTTTCACATAATTCTTCTAATTCCATAATTACCTCCATAAATAAATTATAAATAATGTAAAATAAAATGTCTACTAGTAAATTTATACTTTCTTTTAAAAATATTTATATTATAATTATACTAGGTGGTGCGCTAAAAGGTTTTTCACGATGAAAACAATGTGAATAAACCAGTTTGGATTTAGTAATAGATAAAAACAACGGTGACATAACAGACTTAAACCACAAATAATTATAAACACAGGATGTGATTTATTTTTATTACTAGTGTTGCATTCTTATATTTTCGAATATGAGGGCTAGGCTATGGCGTAGTAAATGCATTTAAACAATTTATTAAATGACTTAATGTCGAAATTATTTTATGTAGTATATCTCATGTGTTGAGATTTAATTATTTATTAATACGTGGAATATTTTTTGTTCATTCCCCTATTTTATTAAAAACTTTTTGTATTAATAAATAATATAATGTTGAAAAAAAGCAACTAAATGTTGCTTTTTTTGATTTCATTAATTAACTCGTTAATACTTTCACTTGTTTCATTTGTAAGTTCTATCCTAAAATTACGTATACCTAAATCATAATAATATTTTAAATTTAATAGTTTATTTGTAATCTTATAATCCAGAATATGTGTTAAATGCTTATCTTTATCTGTTAAAATTGGATATTCTTCATTGTTTCTATCAACAAGTTTGTATTCATTATGATGACATTTTGTACAAACTTTATCTTTATTTGTTAAAAAATTAACTGGACAATATTTAGTAATCATAAGTTCAATTCTTGAATAAACAACCACTTCCAAATTAGCTTTATTATTATAGTAATTCATAATATTACTTATTTCTTCATCACTTAACTCAACAGATAAAGTTAAAATTTTACTATAGTTACTTAAGTAGTTTATAGTTTCATGATTAGTTATATTTAAATAATAATCTGCTATACCATGATTTAAATATAAAGAACCTAATTCAGTAGATAAAACATTTTGATAATCTATTTTACTAAAAATACGACTACTTCTAAAATATACTTTATCATTATCCTTATATTTTAAATAAAGATACTTTTCATCTACATATATACGATCAAAGAATGTAAGTGCACATTTTAATTGTTCTTCATTTCTTACTAAAATAGAATAATTTACTTTATTATTATAATCAAGCTCTTTTTTAGATATATATTCTTTTTCAATTACTTGTTTCTTTTTATTTTCTCTTATATTTATAAGTTTTTCTATTAACTCTCTTCTTAATTCATTTAAATCTTTAATATTAATAAATATATTATCTTCTAATGTAATATCAATATTTTTTAAATTAAAAGGAGTGTTACCGAGTTTATTTATTTGTTTTAAAATAGTTTCTTTTGTAATTGGAGCATTTATTGCTTTACTAGCAATTGTTTTACTTTCGCTTACTTCATTTTCTCCATCATTTATTTTTATATAAACTTCATTTAAACTTGCTTTAACAAAAACATCAATATCTACTTTTCTATTTGGTAATATTTCATATTTTTTCTTTAGTAATATATCACTTGTTTTATAAACTGAATCACCAACAGAAGCATTAATCTTATTGTCAATTATAGCTATATCATTAGAAGAAGATACAAGTTTACCTTTTTTATCATAAAGATAATTAACAATCATTCCATCATTAGTTTCTTTTATTCTAATACCATCTTCTTGATTTAATGGTTCCACCAATTTTATATAAATATATTTATGGTCTTTATTAATAACTTTACCAATTTTAACTCCAACATGATTTGAAGTTTCAATATTCATAAGGTTTTCATTAGTTGCATTAAACAAAAATCCAGTTATGTATTTTCTATTGAAAATAACCTCTATATCATGCATATATTCATCTATTTTTAAAGTATCTTTACCATAATAATAATCAATTAAATTTCTATACATTCTTGTAACACAGGCAACATACGTAGAGTCTTTCATACGACCTTCTATTTTTAAAGATTTAACACCACTTTCCATTATTTCTTTAAACCTAGAAATTGTATTAAGTTCTCTAGTTGACAATAAATATTCTCCATTAGTTGTTACAAATTCATTATTTTCTTTTATTTTATATGGTAATCTACAAACTTGAGCACATTCACCTCTATTGCCACTTCTATTTAAAAGCATTGAAGAAAACAAACACTCTCCAGAGTAACTTATACATAATGCTCCATGAATAAATATTTCTTTTTCCATGTTAGTTTTAATATTGTTTATTTCTTCAAGAGATAATTCTCTTGCAAAAACAACTCTTTTTACATTTAAATCTTCTAAAATTTTTAAACCAAACCCACATATATTATGAACTTGAGTAGAAGCATGAATTTCTAAATTAGGTAAACAATTATGAAGTAAATTCATAAGTCCAATATCTTGAACAATTAAAGCATCAACTCCTATATTATGTAAAAATTTACAATATTTATAGACACTTTCCAATTCACTTTCATAGATTAATGTATTAACAGTTACGTATATTTTTACACCATAAAGATGAGCAAATTTAATTGCTTCTTCCATTTCTTCATCTGTAAAATTTACTGCACGAGCTCTTGCTCCAAATTTTTTTCCACCTAAATATATAGCATCTGCACCATTCATAACCGCAGCTTTTAGGGAATCCACACTACCAACTGGTACAAGTAATTCTTTCATAATTTAGTCTCCTTAATATAAAAGCCTAGTTAAATTTAACTAGACTATGAGCAAATCTATAACCTTTTATAGCTATGAATCTACCAAACTTACCAGGAAGAGATACAAATCCTGCTTTTGAAAAACGTAATTTCTTATAAAGTTTTGGATTATTTTCTTTAATACTATTCCATAATTCTTTATATTGTTTTTCTCCCTCTTCATTCATAGCAAGACGCGAAAATATTGTACCAATAGTCATACAGAATACACATTCTCGATACATCATATTTCTTAATTTTTTAGATTCTACTGTATTTAAATCATATTTATTACATACAAGTTTAGTAACAAGAACTTGATGTGAACTTCTTTTTATTAATTGTGGTTCTTGAACTGATTGATCTTCTCTTCCAATAAAATATCTATAGAAATCTAAATCTAGATAATAAATTGTTTTAGTATTAACAAATGGAATATAAATAAATAAGTTATCTTCATAAAAAGTATGAAGTGGTAATTCCATATTAGATGCATCTAATACGCTTTTCTTATACATAAGAGAATGAAGAGATAAATATTGAGTTGGTTTAAATCTTTTCATTTCATCCCAAGTCATTTCTTCTTCCTCTTTAAAAACATTTTTAAATGAAATAGTTTGATTTGTCCTACCATCAGTATAAGTATAAACATAATTCATGATTATTAAATCTGAATCAATTTTCTTTATTTTTTTAAGTAATGTTTTATAAGCTTTTTTATCAACCCAGTCATCACTGTCAAGAACTTTAAAGTATTTTCCAGTTGCAGCTTTTAAACCAGTCATTATTCCAGCACCATGTCCACCATTTTCTTGATGAATAGCTTTTATTATACTTGGATATTTTTTTTGATATTTATCTGCAATTTTTCCAGTTTTATCAGTTGATCCATCATCTATAATAATTATTTCAACATCTTCTCCACCAATTAGTAAAGAATCAATACAATTTTCCATATACTTTTCTGAATTATAACATGGAACAACAAAAGATATATATTTCACATTAAGCACTTCCTATCTATCTAATTATATCAAATATAAAATATAAAACAAACAAAAAGGAAAATTATATTTCATTTTCCTCATCATTTAATTCAAGTTCTCCAAAATTTAGTCCACTTTTAGCATCTATTTTAAATGTTTGATATTCATTGGTATCATTTTTTACATTTACTGTTATAGCTTTATTTTGAAAACTTTCTAATTTATCAGTTGTTCTTTCTTCTGAAGTAACTATTACATTTCCTTTATAATATAATTTAAAAAATGTATCAAAGTTATTATTACTCATAATTGTAACAACAACACTTTTTTCTTCACCTGAATTTAATCCTTCTATATAATCATAACTAATTTCATTACTTATTAAACTAGCAGTTAATAAATCTGTCTCATTTGTTGAAGGTTTTATAAAGTAAGAAAACGATGCTGAAACAAAACAAGAACAAACCAAGAACATTACTGCTATACTAAAAAACATTAATTTAGATTTTTTCATATCTAATCAATCCTCTCATGAATATTATAACACCTATTCCCTAATAATCAAACATTATGATATAATTTTTATAGGTGATGATATGAAAGAACTTTGTATTCTAATTTTATTATTTTATTGTTACTCATTTATTGGATGGGTAATTGAAATAATAGTAACTCTCTTAAAAATGCATAAATTTGTAAACAGAGGATTTCTAATTGGTCCCCTTTGCCCAATATATGGTTTTGGTGGAGTTTTAATTACACTTCTTTTAAACAAGTATGCAAGTGATCCATTAGTCTTATTTATAATGGCAATTATATTATGTGCCGTACTTGAATATATTACTTCATATGTAATGGAAAAAGTATTTAAAAATCGTTGGTGGGATTACAGTGATCAAAAATTTAATATTAATGGTCGTATTTGTCTAGAATGCGCTATTCCTTTTGGAATTGGTGGTATTGTAATGTTCTATGGAATAAATCCTATTTTAATAACTTTATTAACATCATTTAGTGATTTAGCATTAAAAATAATTACTATACTATTACTAGTAATCACGTTAATTGATATAATTTTATCGTTTAACATTATTATTTCTTTAAAAAATATATCAAGTTCAATAAGATGCGATTCAACAGAAGTAATTACTAAAAAAGTAAAAGAAATATTAAATTCAAAAACTTTCCTACATAAAAGACTTATTGCATCATTTCCAGATATGAAAGTATTTAATAAAATATATTTATTAAAAAATAAGCTTAATAAAGACAAAGTAAAATTAAATAAAGAATTAAACGAAACCAAAATTAAAGCAAAAAAAAGAAAATCTTCTAAAAAATGATTTTCTTTTTTTAACAAGTTTTATTTTCTACTGAGCAAGTATTTTCTTCACTTTCAAGTTTATCAAACATACAAGCAAACGCTTCTTTGATTTCACATTTTATTTCATCAGTTAATTCCATATAAGGATCAGTTAATTTTTCAACTATACCAGTTTCTAAACTAATTGCTTCTCCATTTTTAACTATTACAACACTTGGAGCATAAATTCTTTTTTCATCAATTTTAACTTCTTTAGTCTTACCTTTTTTAGTTTCATAAGTAAGTGGACTATAATCTTGTAATACAGGATTTAATAGTTCAAGTAATTTATAATAAGCTTCTGTTCCTTCTTTAGTTCTAACAGCTTCATTATTATCATTTAATTCAAATGTATCACGAATTTCTTTAACATCTACATAATAAATCTTTTTAACTTCTTTTTCTAAAGATGCATCAACTAACGAATCTATAACACTTCTACACCAAGGACAAGTACTAAATCCAAAGTAAACAACAAATGTTTTCTTATCCTCAATCATCTTAACTAATTCTTCAGGTGTTTTATAAACAAATGGATTATTATCAGCTATAGTTAAATTTCTGATTTTTTTACCACTGCTAGTTTCTTGATCATTAACGCTTTCATATTCATTTTTAAATTTATATGCATCAGTTACTGTTGTTATTGGAATATCATGTTCTGCATATAACTCACTAAAAATATATATTATTCCAAAACTTACTAATAAAAATAAACATATTATAAATATAATTGTTCTAGTCTTCTTGTTCATTGTTTTTCCTCACTTCACAAAATAATTATAACAAACATATAAGAAAAAATAAATATAAAAATTAATTGTGTTACTTTCTTCTTTGTAGTATAATTTTCCTATACTATATAGAAGTATAAAGGGGAAGATATAAATGAAAAAATTCTTAAAGAAATTTAACAATACCAAATTAAGTATTCGTTTAGTATATATATTTGTTTCAATAATTTTTATCTTTAGTTATGGTTATCTTTTTAGATCACTTTTACTACTTAATAATATTGAAACAACTCTTAGAGTTATTGCTCTTTCTGTATTAGGAGTATTACTTCTACTTTATATTATTGGTAATTTACTTCTACTTATGAGTAAAAAAAATAAAACAGTTATATTTTTATCCTTTATAGTACTTCTAATTGCAGCTGTTTCCCTTGTTGGTTCACTTACAATTAATAAAGTATATGGTATTTTAGATAGTATGAGTAAAGATAAAATACTTTATACAACCAATATGATTTTATTAAATGATAAAGAATTTTCCAATACTAATGATTTTAAAGTAGGTATTTTAAATAATGAAACTGATGTTGAAGGTAATATTCTACCAAAAGAATATATAAAAAAGGAAAAATTAAAAGTAAACGTTACAGAGTATGATTCAAACTTTGAACTATTAGAAAAACTTTATGGTGGTGAACTTGATGCTATATTTATTACAAGTAATTATATTATAAAATTTGAAGGTTATGATGCTTATAAGAATATAGAAAATGAAGTCAAAGTTCAATTTACCTATTCTAAAGAAATGAAAAATCAAGATTATATTGAAAATCCTGGAACTGTTGATAAACCTTTCACTGTTCTTATAATGGGAGTTGATTCAACAAGTGATGTATTAAACGCTAATCAAGCTTTTAATGGAGACACATTAATGCTTATGAGTTTTAATCCTAACACATTAAATGCCACAGTATTTTCAATTCCAAGAGATACTTATGTACCAATTGCTTGTTTAAAAGGAGAATCATCAAAAATAAATTCTTCAGCAGCTTATGGTTCAACGTGCGTTATTAATACAGTTGAAAATTTAGTTGATATTAAAATAGATTATTATGTAAAAATTAATTTTAAAGGTGTTGTTGATTTAGTTAATGCCCTTGATGGTATTGATATAACGGTTCCAGAAAAAATAAATTTCTGTGAGCAAAATTCAAAAAGAAGTAAAAAGCCTGAGGATTTACAATGTATAAAAAGCGGATTCCAACATATGGATGGTGAACAAGCACTTGCATTTGCAAGACATAGACACACTCTTCCTGCAGGGGACTTCCAAAGGGTACAACATCAGCAATTAGTTGTTGAAGCAATTGCCAATTCAGCAAAGAATTTAAAAAATGTTGATGCTTTCTTTAAAGTATTAGATTCTATATCAGCAAATATTGATACTAATATGTCTACTAATCAAATGATGAACTTGTATAATGTTGGTAAATCAATGATATTTAGTGGTAACTCAGGATCAATGATAAATATTCAAAAAACATATTTAACTGGTTATGATTTAACAATGTATGTAAATAATTTAAGAAGTTCGGTTTATACATTCCAATATTATGAACAAAGTCTTGAAGAGATAAAACATGCATTAAAAGTTACTTTAGAACTTGAAAAAAATGAACCAGTTAAAACATTTAACTTCTCAGTTAATGACACTTATGAAGTTCCAGTAATTGGAAAAAAATACTACACAGTTAAAAGACAAGAATCAATTCCAAATTTTAAAAATAAATCAATTGAATATGCTAAAAGTTGGTGTGAAGCTAGAGGCATTGAAGTATTTGTAAATGTTACTACAAGTGAAGATTATACAAATGGAACAATTATTAATCAAAGTGTTAGAAATGGTGTTCTTACTACTAATGTTCAAACAATTACATTTGATGTTGTAAACAACTAAAAAAGACTGGATAACCAGTCTTTTATCTTGCAATAATTTCTTTTTGTAATCTATATTCTTCTTTTTCGTACCATATAACTAAATTGTTATTTGTAACACTTCTTATATATAATTTATCTTTTAATATTTCTCCAGTTTGAGTATCAATTGTTGCTTCTTTTTCATTATACATTTTGTCACCATTTACTTCCAAAGTTACTTTTCCATCTATGTAATTAAATAATACATTATTACTTTTCCAATTATAGTTTTCTATCTCTTTTATATTAAAGTAAACTCTTGATGATTCATTTCGAATTAACATATATGCCATTATAGATATTATTATTAAAATACAAAATGAAATAATACCAAATATTAAATTAAATTTTCTATTAGTCATATTTTCACCTACTTATATAATGGAAAAACATATGATTTAGTTTTCCATCTTCCATTTTCATACATTAACTCAATTGGAACACTTTTATAGACAGGAGCTGTATATCCTTCACTTTCATAATTTGACTTATAGTACTTAACATCAGCTGAAATATAACCATTATTATATTGATTTATTGTAACAGTTGAGAATACTAATTCAGCACCATCTAGTTTATTTTCTAGTCTGTAGTATTTGTTGTTTGCTGCATATATAACTTGATATTTATCATATTTAGGATATGTAACAGTGTAGATATATGATTTAACATATGCTTTATCAAGAATTTCTTTTGCTTGATATATTTCACCATATGTAGCATCTTTATAAGTTATTTTATCAGTTTCGCCTTTATGAGCAAATTTAATTACATCAGTTATATTAAATAAAGAATCATCACCCATGTTATAAAATTTGTTTAAGAAATCAAACATAACTTCAACTATCTTTTTTGCATCATCTCTAGATATATTCTCTTTTGTTAATATCTCATCTGTTAATATATTATTAACATCAACTTTGTAATATGGTGATTTATCAGGTGGAATTGTTGTTGTAACAGTTGTTGTAGTTTCAATAGTTGTTGTCCTTTTAGAAATAGTTGAAGTTCTTCCTAAAGTTGTTTCTAGATCAGGAAGAGTCTTTACTTCATTACTTAAGGATTTATATAAGAAAAATCCTAGAACTATAGAAATAATTAATAATACAGAAGTTATAATAATCATCACTATATTAGATTTATTTAAAACAAATTTATCTTCATCATCGAAATTCATATTATCACCTATATTAATATTATCATTTTTACAAAAAAATACCAACATTAAATTAACATTGTAAAATGTATTTGTCCAAGAATAAATGACTTTTTTCTAGGATTTGCATTTTAAACTATTAAACAAGATGTGTGTCTAGATAAACGAAAATCAAAAGTTTTTCTTTTTGTCTTTGATCCTATGTCAACCATTTTCCTGACTTGAGGAAAATGGTAACTTACTTTATAATCACTTTTCTCACAAGTAATTTTGGCATTCCCAATTACATATAAAACTGAATTGAACTAATCTCAAATTAATCGCCTGCTTTCAATTATTCTTATCTATCCACTTATACATTTCCATACAACAGTTTTAATAATATCTACATATTCTTCATAAGTTAAATTATTTTCTTGAATCATAATAATCACATCTAAGCAAATTATATATTATACCTGTATTTTTATTATAAAGTTTTATATAAAGTCTTAACTTTTTATTCAATAAAATATCATATTTTTTACAAATTAAAAAAATACCAGATTATACTGGTATTATTAATTCTTTTCCTATACTTAAAATATCGCTATTTAAATTATTAGCTACCTTAATTGCATTTACTGTTGTATTATACATTCTTGCTATTGAGTATAATGTATCTCCTGATTTAACTATATGTGTTTTAACATCAAAGCTACTTGGTATAGTAATTTCTTGACCAATAGATAAAGTATCACTTTTTAAATTATTTAACTCTTTTATTTTATTTACAGTTGTATTATACTTTTTAGCTATTGAATAAAGTGTATCTCCTTTTTCAACTATATATGCATTTGTATCTTGATTTTTCTTTTGATCATTAACTAATAGTTTTTGATTAACTGAAATCATGTTTGATTTTAAATTGTTCAAATCTTTTAACTTATCAACACTTATTCCATATTTTTTAGCAATCGAATATAATGTATCTCCTGATTTAACTGTATAATAATCCAAATCATCTTTTGAATAACCCATGTAATCTAAAAGTGCTTCTAATGTTGCATATGCATAACGTTCATAATTTTTCTTTAATCTAGCAGCATCTTCTACATTATCTAAAAAACCATATTCAACTATTATTGATTCATAAGGAGCTGTATCTCTTAACATAAAGTAATAATCTTTATTAGGATTTGTTGTACCTCTTTTTTGATAATATTTTCTAATTATTTGTCCATTTTTTGCAAGTTCATTTAATACTTTAGAAGATAGAGTTTCATTATTTCTTAATGCATAAATTACTTCAGCACCTTCAGCACCTCAGTCACAAAAAATACGTAGCAACTGAATTAAAAAAAATATTATTTATTATATTCATACTTATCTTCATCTATAAGATTAAACTTATATGTAATTTGTATATTTCTATCTTTATCTATTTCAATCCTATCTATTAAAGCAAACAATAAATCTCTACTCGGATTATTAATATCTAAAAATTTTTTTATTGTTTTTGTATAATCAGGAAGTTTTTCTATTTGTTCCTTAGAATTATCTTTCTTATTTTCTAATTCTTTTATTTTTTTTACAACATCTAATAATGCTTTATCTTCTGCTCTAATTAATCCGCTCAATGTATCTTTGTCTATTTTATCTGACATTTCACATATTAATATATCTAATTTCTTCATATGTTTTTCTTTTTCTTTATTTAATCTTATTAAATCGTTATTCTTATTTGTCTCTAATAGTTCACCCTGTTTAATCAATTTTTTATTTATATCTTCAATTGATATGTTTTTAATATATATAGAAACAGTAGATTTTATACGGTTCAATAAAGATTTTTCCAATTCATCATAAGGCATAAAATGAGATTCACATCTATGTTTTTTAGGATCCCTGGCATATTTATTGCAATTTATAGTCCAATAATCATATTTCTTTTTATGACTTATACTTAAATAATTACCACATTCTTTACAAAACAATAAATTTTCAAATAATCTTTTTTCTCTATATGTTTTTGTTTTAGGTATTACTAATCTATTTTTTTGAATTGTTTCAAAAACGTGCCTATCTACTAATGGCTCGTGAGTATTTTCAACTATAATCCATAAACTTTTATCAAGATTAATTCTTTTCTTACTTTTATAATTAACTTTAGTTTGAGTATTTTGTACCATATCACCAGTATACATTCTATTAGTTAATATCTTCCTTATTGAAGTAGAACACCATTCATTTAATCTTCTATCATCACTACTTAAATTTATTTTTTTATAAGCACTAGGAGTTAAAATTCCTCTACTATTTAATACTGATGCTATATCCGAAATACTCATTCCAGATATAAACCAACTAAATATATCTTTTACTATTGGTGCTGTATTAGGATCTGGTACTAAATGTCCTTTATCTTCTAGATCTCTCATATATCCATAACATGGAACACTTCCTATATACTTACCTTGAACTTTTTTTGAACGTAAAACATCTCTTATCTTATTAGAATTTTGTTTACTATAATAATCATTACAAGCAACTATAAAAGTTGAAGAATCATTACAAGCTTGAATTTTAGCACTATCATAACTTTCCATAATTGAAATAAACCTAACTCTATTCTCCGGAAAAAATCTCTCCATAAAATATCCTGTATTAACATGATCCCTACCCAACCTTGATAAATCTTTAACAATAACTAAATTTATTTTTTTAGTATGAATATCCTTTATCATCTTTTGAAAAGCTGGTCTATCAAAGTTAGTTCCAGAGTATCCATCATCTACATACTCTTCCACAAAAGCAAAACCATTATTTTTAATGTAACTCATTAAAATATCCCTTTGATTAATTACACTTTCACTTTCAGACTCATATTTTTTATCTCGGTCTTCTTGAGATAATCTTATATATATTCCTGCTTTATACTCATAATTTTCTAGTAAATTATTATACATTTTTCCTCCTTCTTATTTTTTTAATTCACTAGATTCCTTTCTAAGACAATTTGATGTTATCATCATTTTTCAAAAAAAACAAATCATCTAAAAAGAAATCTGATCATCATTTAATTTTTTTATTAAAAATTCTATTAAAATATCTTTTATATTTTTCTCTTTATTAAATCTATCTTCCGAATACACTATTTTTTTATTTTTTGGCATAAAAAAACATACCTCCTATTTTAAAGGTATGCTTCAAACAAAAACATAATGAACTTTATTTATGAAAATTGCTTATTAAAAACTTTATTAATTCATCTTTATCTGTTACATCATTTTTATATAAAATATCAATTATATCCGCACCAGAAATAATAGCAATAGGATGATTATCTTCGACAATTTCTTCATAAGCTTGATTGGCCACATATGATGTAGTAACAAAAACTCCAAACTCCCTATGCTTAATTCTTGAAATTAAACGTGACGTTTCTTTAACACCAACTGAATTTGATAAACTATAACATTTAGCCTCAAGTGCAAAAGTAGTTTTCAAACCAACAGATAAATTATTTAAAATTCTATATTCGCCAATACCATCTCTTCCTCCATCTTTAGAAGGACGTGTGTTTTGACAATTAATAATATTTGAATCTGACAAAGTAGTTATTAATATTGCAAATTCTTCAAATAAATATGGATAATCCCGAAAATAATTTATTATTATATCTAACATTTCCATTTTATATTTACTATTTGGCAACTGTTCATTTTTAGTTCTTATTTGTTTTTCAACACTAACAGTAAGTGGGGTATATAATCCTGAATCAATAAATTTTTTCCAAGACGTTGGTGCATATACACTATCATATCCTTTGCCAATTTTTAAATCATCAAGCCATCTTAAATCAATATACGAATCATTTGGTTTATTTAATGAACCAGAATCTGTATTAAGAACTGTAAATATAGCTTTATAATTTTGAAATCTACCGCCCTCATTTCTTTTAGCCCAAAGCGCTGTAAGCCATTCCTTAGAATTTATGCCTTTATAGCCTGGAACTAACAAACCAGAAAATTTAATATCCCCCGTCTCAGTTTTTTCAAACAGAAAAAATGGTGGAATCTTCTTCCTATCATAAATATTATCAGACATAGCATAATTGAATGATTCACGCAAGATTACGTTTCCACCTAAATTTGTATCATGCAATTCTCTACCAGCTGTTTGATTATCCCCAAAATATGTATACATTCCAAATTCTTCATCTAATACATCCTGCCAATAAATATCTTCATTAGTTGAATATAATACAACATATTTAACATCAAATACATTTTTCCATTGCCCTATTGGTCTAAATCCCCCACCATTTTTAACCTTCATTAATTTTGAAAGAACTTCGCAACTTTTATTAATATACGGCTTTTTATTTTCATAAATGGCATCCACAAACAGAGATGAGATTTTACCACTCACAATGTCTTCAAATTTATTTTTATTCATTTTCAAATACCTTATTAAAAAAATTTTTTATTTCGCAATCATTCAATGCATTTATATTTGATAAGTCAATATCATATTCTGTGCGATATACACCTTCTGGTTCTTTCATTTCAAACTTTGGTATAGAATCAACTTTAAATAATTTAATGTGTGTATAAGAATAATTTAATTCAAATTTTTCCGCTTCATCCTCTTTTACCTTTCGAAGCATTTTTTCATATTCAACTATTTTATTATAGTCACCTGTAAATAAGTCTTTTACTTTTGAGAATAAGTCAAACACCGTTAATCCATTATCATCTTTACGAACCATAACAGATGATAAAATAACATCATTGTTTGTAAATACTTGTTCATGATTAACTCTATGAATTCTAGCAACATTTGAAGTTGTTTTTACCTCTATTTTAGTTTGATCATTCAATGAAAAATCATATTTCAAAAAGAAATCATTATGCCAATAAGATGAAATATCAACATCATATTTATCTTTCAAATAATATATAGTAAACAATTCACCCCATAAACCTTTTTCATATTCTGTGTTTTTAGTAGAAGTTATTTGAAATAATTCAATTAAATTTCTCATTAAATTCAACATTTCACTATTATCATTATCAGTTAAATAACAAAGACACAATCTAACAAAAGTTTCAATATTTTCTTTTTCTTGTCTACTACATATTATTACATTAAAATAATCAGTAATTGATTCACTTTCTAAATTTAATGTAACTTTGGTATTTTGAAATAATTCTAAATAATTAGTTTTTATTTTAGTCATTTCCAACTGATCATAAACTTTTTTTAAACATATTATATTTTCATTTTTATCAATACCAAAAAATATTTCGTTTTCAAATTCTTGTGCAAAATATCCTTCTCCATCATATTTTGTTTTTAAAAAATCAATAATATTATCAATCATTTCACAACCTCCCAATAATTCTTTTTGCATTTGTAACAGGAGAATAAAATGCTATCATAGGTATTATTATATCGCTCAAAACAGTATCCTTAATTCTAGGATGAACTAAATGGATTTGCAATTGTGTTTCATTCAAACATATATATCTATCACCAGGATAATATAATGGATCACTGATATATCTATTTTGTGAATGTCCTTGCATAAGATTTGATGTTATTGAATTATTGTCATCAAAACTACGCTCTTCTCCACTTTTAATTCTCATCTTAAGAACTGTAACACAAGGATTAGCGCCATCTTGTATATTCCTTTGCTCAACAGCATATGGATATTTATAATTAAATCCTATATCATTAATATAATACTTAGAAATAATAGCATTAATATCTGATAATGGAATTTTAATATATTTTCTATGCGTTAAATTACCATATGTTACATCATTATATTCATATTTTGATAATAAATCATTCCAAGCATTATCTAATTCTAGTAAATAATTTTTATTAATATTAATCTTTTTTTGTTCAGTCCATATACCAAATTTTATTTCATCTACATTAGGAACAACAGCCTTTCTTGTAGGATTTAAATTATTATCAAGTTCAAACAATCTTGGCATGTCTTTTATTCTGATGTTATTTTTTTTACAATACTTAATCCAACCCCATATATCATCTTCGTGACTTAAAAGATTAGAAAAGTCTTCCTTAATTTGTTTAGTACAATAAACCCTACACAAGTCAAAATATTTTTTTCTATATCCAAACCATCTAGCTCTCTGTTCTACTACATCAGCATTCGCTCTTGATTTACTTCTTCTAACGATGTAGGTAACAGCCAAATCATTAATTGTTAACCCACGTTCTACTAAATTACCTCCAACAATAATAATATTTCGTGTCTTATAGTAATCTATATCTGTATTTTTATCACTGTTTACTACAAGAACACGTGAATCATTTAATTGATCATTTATATTATCTAAAATCAATTGGAATTCTGGCATATCATCAACAGTTCGTGATAATTCATCATAACCATATTTTAAATATTCACTCAGTTTTTGATAGCCATTTTCTGAATGATCTTGTTCAGAACTATTTAGCCAATTTTCAAGTATTAAATTTACCTTTTTTTCTACCTCTTTGTGATCAAATTTCTTTTGGCTAGGATGAATTAACATGACATGATTTTTACCATCATTTCTAAATTTTCTGATAATACTCCCAACAAAAAACACTCCTAAAGAATTATAGAATGATTCAGGAACACCATCTCCTTCTAACATCTCGGTTTCATCTTCAGGTAATTCAATAACGTAAAAATCTTGGTTATCTCCATGAAACATAGATCCACCGGTATATTCTTTTCCGGGCTCAACTAATTGGCAAAAATCTGGAGATAAACTATCTATAGTATCAATTAGCAAATTAGCTTGTGGAGTAGCAGTAATTGAAATAAAACAAACATGATTTAAGCTCTCTTTTAATTGCAACAATTCATTATATATAACTGTTTTTTCGTTATGTACAACTTTTGCATTTAACGAAGCTTGATCGCCTTCATCGTCTATTAACAATATTGGTTTTTTATCCAAATTTGCATCTGTAATATATGACTTAACATTCTTAATATGTTTTTGATGTTTTAAAGCGACTATTATTATTTTTCTACCGCTATTATACATCCTATTCAATTGCTCAGGACTTATAGAATCAAATTTATTAGTAGTACTTAAAACAACAACATCTCTATCATCTCGTTTATTATTATCAATATCAAACATTTTTCTTATTCTTTCCTCGGTTTGAGATAATAAGTTATTTTTTGTTCCTCCAAATACAACGATTATATTATAATTGTTATCAAACGCTAAAGCCATTAATGAAATAAAATTAGAAGTTTTACCACTTTGAATTTTACCAATTGCTAATCCTGTTTTCTTTCCGCCACTAGAATTCGGACTCGGACAATTAGATAAAATTTTTGCTGCAGTCAAAATCGTTTCAAATTTTTCATCTTCTGACATATAATTCAAATTTTTCTTAATACGTGATGTTTCTTTCCCGTCTAAATATACTTCCCAATTATCAAAACAATTATTTTCTTCACATAATTCGACGATTCCTTTTCTCATAATTCACCTCATTTTTTTGATAATTTATCTAATAGTTTATTCATATAGGTTCTAATATCTGAAGGATCAACAGAACCATCTGGATTTTTTGAAACCTTTTTTGCATTTCTTTCTGCTATAATCATAGCGCAAGCTAATTTATTCATAATTTTCAAAAAATTAGTATCATTGATATATGGTACAAAAAATGCATGACGTATATTTAAAGATATTTCTATCCTATTATCTGATAATTCCTTTGTAGTAATCCATGCTCCATTTTCGTTATCGCTATACCATTTAACTGTTAAATCATAATCATCAACAGAATATGAGTACATTTCTTGAGTTTTTTCTTCAGGAATTTCTAAGGCTGAAATTGTCTCCACCTTATTTACATGGTCATATATTATAGGTTCTTCATTTATTTCATAAATAGCAGACGTTATATTATTAACTGTTTCAGATACAATATCACTTTTTTCTTCTTCAGTTATATCAGCTATTTTTTTACTCAAATTTTTTCTATAATTTTCGGCTTTATACCTAAATTCACTAGATACACGAAGTAAATTTTCAATTAATAATTCTTCTAAACCATTATTCCAATCAAATCCATCTTTTGCTTGTGTAACCTCCCAATTATCTAAATTAATTTCTCCAAATAATCTCTGATAAGTAAACGAATTTGACTTTCCAAATATTTCATCAGGTCTGTAGTTTTCACCAGGCCCACCAATAATAACTCTACCTCTACGCATAAGCGTAAATCCTGCATTACTAGTACTTCCTGGATCCATTATTCCAATCCAACCATCAACAGAATATTTTTTACCATTAGATGAAATTACATCAAAATCTATATTCTTTTTCCACTCTATAAAAGAGCCATCTTCTAACGATTCGACAAGAATACTAGGATCAGTGTAAACCAAAGACTCACCATTCCAGATAATCTCTATTTCACCATTTCGTATATCGTTTCTATAAATACTGGACAATTGTTCTTTAATTCTTGATAGTGTTTTCTTTACCATTTTTTGGTTAAGACCAGTAATATAAATTCTTGTATAATGCTCTTTTTCATCAACATAACTTGTTGAATAATCTATATTACTAGTATTATTTTCTTGTAAATCAAAAACATCTATAGTAGCTTTAAATTTTTCATTTGAACCTAATCTTGTAGTTTCGACAGACCATAAATTACCAAACCAGCAAGCAGCAGTTTTTAAACCCATACCAAACTCATTTCTTCCCGTATTATTTTTTGGCGGTTTATCAAGTATTAATGCTCTTTTAAAATCATAAAAATCCATACCATAAGCAGTATCTGTAATCTCTAAAAAATCATTTTCTAAACTATAATTTATATTTATATATAATTTTTTGAATCCTTCTTGTGATTTTAATTCTTCTTTATGATCATAATAACTTTGCGTAGAATTATCTACAAACTCTGCAATTGCATACCATGGTTTATAACTTAATCTTTTATATGTACCATATACCCCCGTAGATGGTGTAATATCAATTTGTTCCATCATACTTCTCCCCCATCATTATAATTATTTATAAATTCATTTATCACATAAGCAACAATATCAACGCAAACTGTATTGCCTAATTGTTTATATGACTGTTGATCATCATTTTTATTCAAAATCAAATTATTAAATCCATATAGTCTTGAAATTTCCAAAGGTGTAATATATCTTTTATATTTACCTATAATAGGTGTCTGATTAATAGCAACAAATGTTGGGAAACATTTATTATTTTTTACTCGTATACCAGAAGGTCTAAATTGAATAATCCCATCCCATACACTGTCAATAGAAGTATTAGCATTCCATTCAAATTTTCTATTAGACCTAGCAGTAAATTTTAATGAATCATATTTTTCCTTCCAAGCATCAATTATTTCTCTATTTTCAAAATAAAAGTTTTTATTTTTTTTAATAAGTTTTTTCTTCCACTCAGGATAACTTTTAGGAATTGGTTTATCATTTAAATAATATAACCAAATTGGAGAAATAAAATTGCCGCCATTACACTTTATTGAAACACGTAATTCTTCCCATATATTAATTATTTTTATCTTTTCATTATCTATATAATATTTAGCATCAACGTTTTTGTCCAAGTATTCATTTATGCTTTTTCCTTCAAAATTGTATGTATTTAAATTTTTTTTCTCAGGCCATTTAATATTAATTTTATCAATTTTGTGATTTGGATCATATATACAAACAATAAAAATCCTTTCCCTTAATTGTGGAATACCTAAATAATGTGGACTAATCATATGTTTATCAACAACA
Organism: uncultured Bacilli bacterium; assembly: GCA_934098345.1. GTDB lineage: Bacteria > Bacillota_I > Bacilli_A > RF39 > UBA660 > CAG-582. The sequence goes on along the minus strand of CAKONX010000002.1, from coordinate 16,191 downwards.
TAACCTATACGTTCTAATTCCGCCTTTATTCTCAACCAAGTTTTACCTTTATCATGTGAAACAAGATTTCTAACATTTTCTAAAATTGCAAATTTTGGATGATATTTTTCTAATATATCTGCCACTTGAAAAAAAAGTATTCCCTTATTAGTGTCTTTGAATCCTAGTTGATTTCCAGCCTTAGAAAAAGATTGACAAGGAAAACCTGCAAAAAGTACATCAAAACCACCCCCGTTTTCAACAACTTTTTGCTCTAACTTTCTATGTGTTTCTTCCAATTTGATGTTATTGTAACAATCAATACCATAAGTATTTTTATAAACCTCAGACACTGGAAAATCAAAATCAGACGCAAAAATGCATTTAGAATCAGGGAAAATTCTTTCTATTCCTTGATGAAAACCTCCAATTCCACAAAATAAATCTATATACTTCATAATAATCACCTTTAAGACATTTTACTATGATAATTATATCATGACTTGCCTTTTTTTAATAGATATTAGATACACTTTTTAAATTTGTACAATTTATATTAAATATTAACTTTTTAACTTATTTAGATTAACAATGTAACTGCTCGACCTCCTGCATTTATGTGATTAGATATAACAATAACATTATCATCACTTCCAAATGCATTTTTAATTCTATTGATTCTTTGAGTTGGACTCAAAGTTTCATCCGTTTCCCTCGTAATATATACAGGAATACCAAGTCTTTTTAATTCATCATACATTATTCTACTAATAGCTAAAGTCATATTTTTTTCAATTATATCATTTCCACTAGCACCACTATCAGTTCCACCATGGCCAGGATCTATGACTATTTTCTTGCTCATTATAATCACCTATATTAGTTTATGAATATAGAAAAAAAATGTTATTAAAAATACTTTTTTTGCAAGATAATTTATAATAACAAGTGCAACATATAATTAACTCAATAAAAAAGTTCATATTATTACTCATGATATAATGTTGGTGTCTAATCAAACATTAAGGAGTAATAAATATGAACTATATACATCTTACCATAGAAGAACGAGCTTGTATAAGTAAATTTAAAGAAATGAACATGAGTTTAAGAGAAATGGCTAAACATTTAAATAGAAATGTCTCTACAATCTCTAGAGAATTAAAAAGAAATTATTATAAAACAGGAATAAATAATTCAGTAACAAGATATGTACCTACTTATGCTAATAGAAAATATAAAAAAATAAGAACTAAGATCTTATTCCCACATATCTGTGTAATCATCATTCTTACTATATTCATTGTCCATTTTATTTATATATGCATAATATTTATATAAACCGCTGTTTGATTTCTTATAACTTATCTTTTCAATTCTAACACCTTTTAAAAGTGATTCAGCAATATATAAATATTCAGAATCTTTTCCAGCAATAAGAGCTGTATGTCCCCAACGAGCTATGATATCTCCCACTTTATAATCATTAGAATTAGCATATTCATAAGTAAGAGAATGCATTTCACCAACATCACTCATATCTTTATATTTATCATTTATTCCTGCCCCAATATCACCAACATCTAAACCGGAGTTATATAAAGACCAAGTAACAAATCCCGAACAATCCAATCCATTTGGCATTTTAGCTCCAGGTTTATATCTGTTGTGATCTTGTAAGTTTGTTAAAGGACAACCCCAGATAGCTGGTCCCTTATATGAAACTTGTATATCTTTAAATTTATCTTCACTTAAATATAATCCTTTATGATAATATCTTCCTTCTCCATCTGCTTTTCTTAATCCAGATTCATGCATTCTTCCATTTTCATAAAAATAAGATACTTTATATTTAAATGATAAAGTCATAAATCTAATTGTTTCTATTAAAGCAGCACGTGTTCCTTCACCTTTATTTAAAACTCTAGTTCTTAATGCCTCATCAATAATATGAGCATCTTTATCAGTATAAGCATGACATGGTAAAAAACTCTTTTTATCATCAAGTTCTGGTTTTCTAATTAAATCAGTAACAGTAACTAATACTTCGCTTTTTTTACCTGACTCACTTTTTAAAGTAACTTTTGAAGTACCTAAAGAAACACCTTCAATATATCCTTCATTTATAGAAACAACATCATTATTTTCACTTTCTAAAGTAAGTTTGTAATTATCATCTTTACTTTCAACTGTATAATTAAGCTTAGCTTTTTCACCAACTGCTAAATAATAAGTATCAACATTAAATTTTATATTAGTAACACTGTCTTTTACTTCATTAAATACAGGAACACTTATATTTTCTTTATGCTCAAATACCAAATTGTATCCATGAAAACAAGAAAAAGCAAATATTACAATAGATACAATCAACGACACCTTTTTCATATAATTACCTCACACTTTGATTATATATAAGTTTCTAATTTTTATCAATAAAAACATTATAAACCTAAAATAAATGTTGCAAAGTTAAAATAAATAATTAGACTACAAGCATCAACAATAGTAGTGATAAATGGACTTGCCATAACAGCTGGATCAAATCCTAATTTTTTAGCAATCATAGGTAATGTACATCCAATTAGTTTAGCCAATATAACTGTTACAATTAAAGTTAAACATACACATAATGCAACACTTGTACTAACACGATCAACAATTAATAATTTAAAATAATTGCATATTGCTAAAGTAACAGCACAAAGAATAGAAACTCTAAATTCTTTAAACATAACTTTAAAAATATCTTTAAATTTTATATCATTTAAAGATAAAGCACGAATAACACTTACACTTGATTGGCCACCAGCATTACCACCTGTATCCATAAGCATTGGAATAAATGCTGTTAAAATAGTCATTTTTGATAAAGCAGATTCAAAGCTTTCAATTATTTTACCAGTAAAAGTAGCTGAAATCATAAGAAGTAGTAACCATGGAATTCTTGCTAAAAAAGTTTCAAAGACTCCAGTTTTATCATAAGGTTTATCAACTGGAATTATAGCCGCCATTTTCTTAATATCTTCAGTTGCTTCACTTTCAAGAACATCCAAAACATCATCAATAGTAATTATACCAACTAGTCTTTCTTCAGAATCAACAACTGGCATAACAGTCAAATTGTATTTATGGAACATATTAGCAACTTCTTCCTGATCCGTATATGTACTTACATAAATTATATTAGTTTTACATACATTTTTAATCGTGTCGTTTTCATCTGCAAAAAGTAAATCAGTTGCTTCAATACTACCATATAATTTTCTTTTATGATCAACTACATAACAAGTATTGATAGTTTCAAAGTAAGTTATTTCATTTTCAAGTTGAGAAACAGCTTCTTTAACAGTTGTTTGTCCTTTAAATTCAACATATTCAACTGTCATTATAGAACCAGCTGTATCTTCTTCGTATTTTAGTAATTTATTTATATCTTTTCTAGTTTCATCACTACAGTTTTTAAGAATCTTATCAACAATATTTGCTGGCATTTCTTCCAAGATATCTGTAGCATCATCAGCATACATTTCATCTATTAAATTAACTGTTTCACTTTCACTTAATTGTCTTAACAAATTAGTAGCTACAACTACGTCAAATTCAGCAAAAACAGCAACAGCCTTATCCTTAGGAATTATTCTAAATACTTTAGCTAAATCATCATATGATAAATCACTCAATAACTCAGCTAAATCATTTTCATTTAATTCGTCAATAATTTTTTTTAATTCTAAAACATTTTTAGAATCAATTAATTTTTTTACTCTTTCTAACATTATAACCTCCAAAAAATGATATTATTTTTTAACCTATTACTACTCGGATCCGAATCCATAATATCACCTCCAAAAGTCATAAACTAATTATAATATATATTTATTCAAAAAAAAAGATTTAGCTACTGCTAAATCAATATAATTTTAAAACTACTCAGTCGCCATCCAGCAAAATCATCTCCACATTGTATATTAATTATATCATTTGAATTATAAAAAAAACAGATTTAGAAATTTCTAAATCTATTTTTTACTCTTTTTTGTCGCTTTTTTTGCTTCTGTTTTTTTCTCTTTTTCTGAAGTTTTTTCTTTTACTTCTTCAGATTCACTTTCTGCTTCAGTATAAGCACCTGTTGATCTTCTTCCAAATAGAATAGCAACAACGATAGCAGCAGTTACACCTAAAACAATATAACTAACTACATCACTTTTCTTAGTTGTTCCATTATCTTTACTAGTTTTGTCTTTAACTTCAATAGTTCCATTTTGAATACCAGCTACAACATCAACATAGTCTTTGTCTTCATATTCTTCATTGATAGCTTTAACAATTTGTTCAGGACTAGTTTCACTTGAGAATCCTGTAAAATATTGATCTCCAATTACATAGAATGGAACACCATCAACATCAAAATTAAAGTATGTACCAACTTTAGTCATTAAATTATTATTATCTTGGTTTCCCCATACTTCATAATCAACTATACGGAATTTAGAATTCATTGTTTTATCTTTCTCTAATTCAGCAGTATAATTATGTAGTTTTTGACAATATCCACAAGTTGATCCATAAAATATATAAAAATTAATTGGGTCTTTGCTTGCTTTCTTAGTAGTCTTTGCATTAACTGTCAAAACAGGAAATACAACCAAAACCATAACCATCAAAATTTTAAAAAACTTTTTCATTACCATATCCTCCTAAATAAAATTATATCATAATATAAATAAATTGTACTATTTTTTTTAATTTATTATAAAATTACTTTTGAATTTATTCCTAAAGGAATACCAACAAAATACCAAATTAGTATTAATACTATCCACATAGCTAAAATTGCAAATGAATAAGGAAGTAAATACTTAGTTGATTTTACAAGTCCAGTTCCGTCTTTTTCATATTTCTCCATGAATGATACATAGATTACAAAATATGCCATTGCAGGCGTTAACGGATACATTATACTAGAAGCACTTGTAAATATTAATTGAGCAAACTCTGGTGTAAATCCAGCAGTCATCATCATTGGCACAACTGTACCAGAAAGTATTGCCCATCTATTAACAAATGATGGTAGTAATATAACTGAAATCATACTTATAAAGAACACAAGTAATATTAAAGGTACTCCACCAAAATTTGTATTACTTAAAATCTTAGCAAGTCCAGCTGTTACTAAAGCACCTATATTTGTATATTTAAGTAAACTAATAAACATGCTTGCACAAAATATTAAAACTATTATCTTTCCAATTCCATCAAGTGAATGTGATAAAAAGTCACATATATCACGATGATTATTTATATTCTTTGTTCCAAGTCCGTATAAAAGACCAAGTAAGAAAAATAAAATAGTAACAACAAATACAAAACCACTGTTGAAAAATGAATCATATCCAAATAATTTATCAATATATCTAGCTTGTGAATAATCCAAGAAGTTTCCACCTAAAGGAGCATAAGGAATAATATTATAAATAAATATTATTAAATATATCGCGCCACCTAATATAGCAAGAAATAATCCGCGTTTTTCACGTTTAGTTAGTTTCTCTTTTGGATCAACTATCTCTTCTTCAACTTCATATTTACCCATTTTAGGAGCTATTATTCTTTCAGTAACATATGTAAGTAAACTTGTTCCAATAAATATAGCTGCTATCATTATTATAAAGAATGAAAATGAAAAAATAACATATCCAGATGAAATAGTATTAGCAGACATCTCTGTATAACTTGCAAGTGACGAACCAACACTACTTAACATAAAGTTCATTCCATAACCTAAAGATAAAGCTGCGAATGAACTTATAATTCCAACTGTTGGATTACGTTTACCATATTTAAATAGTAAAGCTGCTAAAGGAATTATTACAACAAAACACAAATCTCCAGTTAAAGATGCAAGTACACATATAAGCATAAGTACAAAAGTAACTGTTGTTTTAGAAACATTTTTAGTTAATACAAAGAATAATGTATCTAAAAATCCACTTTTATCCATTATTCCAATACCAATTAAAACAATTAATAACATTGATAATGGAGTAAAAGATACAAATGATGAAACCGTATTTGAAAATATATACTTAATTCCACTTAAATTTAAAAGTGACTCTACTGTTACAAGCGTTGATTCATAATTACCAGTTTTAACATTTATTTTATTATATGTTATAGATGCATCAAATAAATCTAAAATACCACTTAATAAAACTACTACACCACTCATTAACAAGAATGCCATTATTGGGTGTAATAATACTTTTTCTTGAAATTTTCTAATCTTTTTCATCGATAACACCTTTCAACTTTCTTTTAAATTCAATTCTATCCATCATAACTTCATGTCCACAACCTAAGCATTTAATTTTTATATCAACACCATTACGAGTAATAACCCATTTATTTTCTCCACAAGCGTGATTTTTTTTCATTATTACTACACTTCCAATATTAAACTCTTTTTCCATTATGAACCTCCACTTGAGGATAAGGTATTTTTATTCCATCCTTATCAAATTGATTTTTTATAATAGCAAGACTTGCCCTTTTTACTTCATATTTATAATCAGGCTTAGTATGAACCCTTATAACATAAGTTACAGCTGAATCTCCTAGTTCATCTATACCTAAATATTCACATTTTTTTATAACACGATCTAATTTATTTATCTCATTAATGGCTTTGCCTAAAGATTTTTTAACCTCATCTTCACTTGCATCATAAGAAACACCAACCATTATTGGTACACTCGCATGTTTTTGACTCATGTTTATAATGTGTGATATTTCCCTATTAGATATAACTAAAACATTACCATCAAAATCTTTAACTTTAGTGTTTTTTAAACCAAATTCAATTACATAGCCAGTAAAATCATTTATCTTAACTAAATCACCTATAATGAAATAATTATCCATTATAATATTGCATCCACTTATAATATCTTTAAGTAAATCCTGAAAAGCAAGACCAGCGATAGCTCCAGCAATTCCTAATCCAGCCAGAATACCTCTTACATTAACACCATAAGTTGCAAGTACAACGCATATACCAACTAATATTAATACATATCTTAATATATTACTTACAAGTACAACTATAGTATTTCTTTTCTTTTCCTCAAGTTTATTTGGGTCATTAATTAATATTTTCTTAATTGCTTTAGATAATATTTTTATAATAATAAAATCTATTAAAAAAACTACTATCGGAACATAGCATTTTGGACTTAAAATAAAATCCATAAATGTATCAAATTTATTCATTTTATTCACCATCTATATTATACATTACTTAATATAAAAAACTCAAGTGTTCATAAACTACTTGAGTTTCTTCTTTTTAGCTTTTTCTTTTAAATAAGAAAGTGAATCTTTAATTCCAGTAACTTTTAAACCTTTTAAAGGTTGACATACACTTTCTTTAAAATTGACTCTTTTTATATGCTTATATAAGGAATTACTTATATTTTTATTATTTATTTTTATATTACTTGGTAATAATTTTATATCACTAAGAACTTTATCTAAGTATACTAAAACATTTTCTCCATCTATTTTTATATATTCTGAATATTTAGAATATATAGAAACTAAATTTTCTAAACTACCATTAACTATATTAGAAACTTTATTTGGATTTTCAATAATAAATCTAATATCTCCAATATAAGAAAGTGAACATAGTTCATTAAACATTTCATGTAATGTTGTTTCTTTTTTATTTAAAATAGCTAAAGTTGCAACTAATACATTTTTTCTATTATTATCAATGGCCTCATCAATTTCTTCAGTTGATTTAAAAATATAAACTGGTTTTTGCATTCTTCCTGTTACATAAAAACTATCCCATGTGTTTAAATGATTTAAAAAGTCTTCTTTTTCAATAACTCCAAATTTATATTTAACATCTGTATTTCTTACAACATTATAAATTATACCAGTTTTTCCTCTTAATTTTTTAGTACGTATTTTTAAAAGTCTTTTTTTACTATTATCAGTATAACACTCACCATTTTTAGAAATATCATTTTTAAACCATTCTTTTAAATCATCAACTACAAATATAAAGTCCATACTTTTAACAGTTTTTTCACTATAACCTGCTTGATGAAAAAAACTAGATCCATATCCAAAAGCAGCTACTATACCATCTTTTGAATTAATAATTTCTTTACCTTTACTTATGTAATCCATATACTAGTCTCCAATATTAATATTTAATATTTCCATAATTCTATCTAAATCAGAATTACTATCAAAAGGAATAACTACTTTATTTTTAGAGACTTTTACTTTAGTACCAATAACATCTCTTAAAGTATTTTCATAAATCTTTAGTTTTAAATCTTTTTCTTCCTTTTTTATTTGTTTTCTTTTTGGTATTTCAGTATCTCTTGAAATATCTTCAATATCTCTTACAGTAAGTGACTCATTTTTAATTCTTTCTGCAAGTTTAATAATTTCATTTTCATCTTCCATTTTACTTAAAACACGAGCATGACTTGAAGTAATACTTCCATCCATAACCATATTTTGAACACTTACAGGAAGTTTAAGTAAACCAAGTAAATTTGTAATATATGTTCTTGATTTATTAAATCTATTAGCTAACTCTTCTTGAGTATAACCCATGTTATCAATAAATTTTTTATAAGCATTTGCTTCTTCTATTGCGCTTAAATCTTCTCTTTGAATATTTTCAATCAATGCAAGTTCCATCATTTGTAAATCATTAAAATCTTTTATAATTGCTGGAATTGTTTTTAAACCAGCTAACTTACTTGCTTTAGTTCTTCTTTCACCAGCAACAAGTTCATAACCTTTAATACTTTTTTTAACTATAATTGGTTCAAGTAATCCATGTTCTTTTATTGATTCAGCAAGTTCTTTTAATGCTTCTTCATCAAAATGTGTTCTTGGTTGATAAGGATTTGATCTAATATCAGCAATATCAATTTCAACAATATCAGATTTATTTGTATTTTCAACTATATCCTTTTCAAATGTATTAAAATCCATTTCACTGTTGAATAATTGTTCCAACCCTTTTCCTAAAGCTTTTCTTGTATTAGTTTGACTCATCTCTTCTTATAACCTCCTCAGCTAAATTGTTATATGCTTTTGCTGCTCTACTTTCTGGATCATATTCATTAATTGGCTCACCATGACTTGGTGCTTCTACTAAACGTATTAAACGAGGAATAATTGTATCAAACACTTTTTCATTAAAGAATCTTCTCACTTCTTCTACAACTTCAAGACCTAAGTTTGTTCTAGAATCTAAAAGAGTTAATAAAACACCTTCAATTCTTAATCTTGGATTTAGTCTTGTTTGAGTCATAATAATTGTATTTAAAAGTTGAGTTATACCTTCAAGAGCAAAGAATTCACATTGAACTGGTATAATTACCGAATCACTTGCTACTAAGGCATTAGTTGTAAGAAGTCCTAAACTAGGTGGACAGTCAATTATTATATAATCAAAATTATCTCTTATTGGTTCTAACACATGTTTTAATTGTTCATTCATTTTAAAATCATTATTTTCATGTGTCATTTCTATTAATTCTATATCTATTCCTGCTAGATTAATTGTTGCAGGCATTATAAATAGGTTTGTAAATCTAGTTTTTATTATAGCTTTCTTAGCTGTAACACTTCCATTTAAGCAATCGTATACACTTGCAGTTATATCACCCTTATTTATACCTAAGCCAGTAGACGTATTACCTTGAGGATCCAAATCTATTAAAAGAGTACGTTTTCCTAATTTACCTAATGATGCTGATAAATTAATACTAGTTGTTGTTTTTCCAACTCCACCCTTTTGATTTACTAACGATATAACTTTAGCCATAATACCACTCATTCCTAAATTATTGTCTACATATTAGATTATAACATAATTGCTACTTAAAGAGAAATGAATTTTTTAAGTTTTAAATTATTTTTTATTATATCTTTGATTAAATTTTTCGATTTGACTTAATCTTTTAATTGGTGCCTTTTCTTTTCTTACTTCTTCCTCAGTTTCATAGTTAAAAGAAAGTTTGCTAACTGGATAAAAAGTTATAATTTTCTTTGTGTTAATAATTGTTACAACTTGCATTTTATTTAATATTGTACTTCCAACTATTCCAGCATTTTCAAAATCAATTAAATATGAATCACCTGAAGACCTTACACCCAAATAACTTGGATCAATAACCGATATTCTCTTTTCAATTATTTCAAATGTTTCTTCTAAATTCATATCAGGAAAAAATATTCCTTTACTTCCAATAGATTCATAATGTTTTCTTATATGTTCAATGGCTCTTTCTTTAGAATAATTAATTATTTGATTGAAATAATAGCCATTTCCAGTAACTGGAATACCCAAATTCACTTTAGCAACAGCTATCATTCTAAACAAGGAAGATCGTTGTGGCCTAGATAATGAGGCACCAAATAGATCTAAAGTTCTTTCTGCATCCATTAAAGTTTCTTCATACTTTTTTTCTCTTAAATCCAAACTAACTAAAAAAAACATATTTAGTACTGTAGGTTGTCTTTTAATAACATCATATATTAATTCTCTAGCATGAACATAATTTTTGTTATATATATCCAAATTAGCCTGAAAGATTTTCTTTACATCGTCATATAAATAGCCACCATTCAAAATGTTTTGAATTTCTGAAAGCCTTCCCAACCTAAGATAATTTTCAATTAACCAAATATGAGCTATTCCAACTAATTCTTTTTTTTCAAGTAACATATTTAATAACTCTATACTTTCGTTATAATTTTCATTTTTAAATTGAATTTTTGCTTTCAAAAGAATATAAAAACTATCATTTAAATCACATATTTTTCTAATGTAAAAATTAGCTTTTTCTAAATCTTCAGCTTCATAACATACTTCAGCAAATAATATATATTGTCTATAATTATCTGGAACTAATTCATTTTGATTTATATAGTCTAAAGCTTCTTGAAACATATCTAAATCCCTATAGATAAAGATAACTTCAAATTGAGTTTTTTTATCTTTAATCTTTGGATGACTATCTATATATTTAAGACAACTTTTACCAATTTTAGCATTTCGAGCAGATATCAAAATGTATTTTAAAGATTTATCAGATTTTCTTTCATCCGCTTCATATGCTTTTACATTATATTCATAAGATTTAGAATATTCTTTCTTTTCAAAATAACATTGAGCCATTAAACTATATATAAAAAAGTGATTAATTGTAGAAACATTTTCTATTTTTTTTAACTCTTCTAAAGCAGATTCATAATTTAATGCAGCCATATAAAATTTAGCAAGTGCAAAAATAAGGTGTTCATCGTCTGATAAAGCTGCTTCATTTTTAAGTATTTCTATTCCTTCCTCTATTGCACCTGATTCTTTAAGCCTATTAGCTTCATCTATCATATTTTGTTTAGATTTGTTGTAATTAGTTCTATTAATATGTTTTTTTGTTGGTTTATATTTCTTCATACAATCCCTTCTCATAAAAATTTCAACTAGTATAGCATAAAAACCCCAAAAGAAAAAGTCTCAATTTTGAGACTTTATTGATTTCTTAACTTAGCATTTAATTTAGTTTCAACATCATTTATAACTTTATTAAATACTTCCATTACTTCTTCATCACTTAATGTACGAGTTTCATCTTTAAATATAAGCTTATATGCCATGGATTTTTTACCTTCTTCAATGTTCTCATATATATCAAATACATTAACTGAATCAAGCATTCTACCAGCACTTTTCTTAATTACATCCATAAGTTCCTTATTAGTTACATTATTATCAACAATAAAAGCAAAGTCTTTTTCAATACTTGGATATTTAGATGCAACTTTATATTTTATTGGTTTAATATTACCTAAAAGTGCATTTAAATTTATTTCACATACATATATTTCATCTTTTTTAAGTGATGGATGAACTCTACCAATTATACCAATTTCATTTCTATCAAGCATAATTCTTGCACTCATATTAGGATGCATACTATCAATATTTTCATCTTTAACAAATGAATATCTATTCTTGTATCCTAAGAAATCTAATAGATTTTCAATAATTCCTTTTAATACAAAGAAATCAACTTTTACATTTACATTTAATGCAGGGTTTACTAAATAATTACCTTTCATTAAAATGGCTGCTTTAGTAGTTTCTTCATAATCTTTATCATAAGTTTTAGCTATTTCATAAATCAATACATCATTTACTTTTCTAGCTTTATTATATTCATATACATTTAAAAGTGAAGGTAAAATAGTTGTTCTAATAACACTTTTATCTGCACTCATCGGATTAGGTAAAATAGCATTTTCTTTTTTATCATATTTAAATAATTTAGCCATTTCTGGACTTACTAACGTATATGTTTTGGCTTCATTTAAACCTGCACTTCTTAATCTTCTAGAAACTAGTTTTCTAGAGTTTACATCCTTAGAATAAACTCCCATACGAATTGGTACACGTGGTATAGTAGAAACTAAATTTTCATATCCATAGAATCTACCAATTTCTTCTGCTATATCATTAATATTAGCATCAACGTCTAATCTTCTTCTAGGAATAGTTGTATGGAATACTCCATTATTGTATTCATATTTAAAATCAAGTCTATCTAGTTCAGTCTTTACATCATTTTCAGATAATTTAATGCCCAACATTTTATTAATATCTTCAACTTTAAAATCTACACATTTTTCAGTTTTATCAATATTATCATATTTGACTTCGTCTTTTAATACTTCTCCACCAGCATATTTTTCTAGTAAGTAACAAGCTCTTTTTATAGCTTCTTCAGTATATTCAAAATTTAAACCTTTACCATATCTAATGCTTGCTTCACTTTTTAAATCAAGTCTTTGAGCTGTAAGTCTAATTGAAACTGCATTAAATATTGCCGATTCTATTAATATGTTGCATGTAGTTTCATCAACTTCAGTATTTTCTCCACCCATGACACCAGCAATACAAACACTTTTTTCTCCATCAGTTATAACTATATCATTTTTAGTTAAAACTCTTTCTTTACCATCTAAAGTAATAATTTTTTCATCATCATGAGCATCTCTTACAACAACTTTTTCTCCAAGTTTGTCATAATCAAAGAAATGTAAAGGTTGACCATATTCAAGCATTACATAATTTGAAATATCTACAACATTGTTAATTGAACGCATACCTGCAGATTTTAATCTTTGTTTAATAAATTCAGGAGATTCACCTATTTTAACATTTTTAACCATTTTAGCTATATAATAAGGACATTTATCAGTTTCAACACTTAATGAGAATTTATCTTTAATAGATTCATCACATTCTTTATAATTACTTTCTGGTAATGTTACTTTTTTATTTAAAACAGTCGCTACTTCATAAGCAAATCCAATATGATAATAGCAGTCATTATTACGACGTTTATGGTTATCTAAATCGTATATTGTATCATCTAATCCAAGAGCAATCATTGGGTCAGTTCCAACAACTGCACTTTCTGGTAACTCGGTAATACCTGCAGCATAAGTTTCATCATTTTTTTCTTCAAGACCAAGTTCAAATAAAGCACAAATCATACCATTAGATTCTACACCTCTAATTTTACCTTCTTTAATTTGAAAGTCTCCTGGTAAAATAGCTCCTGGTAAAGCAACTATTACTTTTATACCTTCACGAACATTACTAGCTCCACATACAATTTGTCTAATGCCAGTTCCATCATTAACTTTACAAACATGTAAATGGTCTGAATCTGGGTGTTTTATACATTCAACGACTTCACCAACAACTAGGTTATCTATATGATGATTAATAACAGCTTCAACATTAAGTCCACCTTTAGTAACTTTAACAGCAAGATCATTTAAATCTATTCCATCTAGATCTACATAATCTTTAACCCAATTCATACTTATCATTATACTTCACCATCCACTCTATCAAAGTTTTCAACTTCTCTTAAATCTAAATTATAAAATGCACGAATATCTTTTATTCCATATTTTAACATTGCAACTCTTTCAGCACCAAAACCAAATGCAAATCCAGACCAAACATTTGGATCATATCCACAATTTCTTAATACATTTGGATGAACCAAACCAGCTCCACCAACAGTAATCCAACCAGTGTTTTTACAAAGTGCACAACCTTTACCATGACATTCAAAACATTCAATATCCATTTCTACACTTGGTTCAGTAAATTGATAATATGAAGGGCGAAATCTTGTTTTAAGTTCACTTCCAAATATATTTTGAGCAAATACATCAAATGTTCCTTTTAAATCACATAAGCTAATATCTTTATCAACAAGTAATCCTTCAATTTGCATAAATTGATGTGAATGAGTTGCATCATCATCATCTCTTCTATAAGTTTTACCTGGACAAATCATTCTTATTGGAGTTTTACCTTCACCTTTTAACATTGTTCTTGCTTGAACTGGACTAGTTTGACTTCTAAGTAAAATCTCATCGTCTTTTAAATAAAATGTATCTTGAGCATCTCTTGCAGCATGACCTTTTGGAATATTTAAAAGCTCAAAGTTAAATCTATCTTCTTCAATTTCCGGTCCATCAACAACATCATAACCCATGGACATAAATATACTTTCAATATTTTCAATAACTCTTTCAAGAATATTTGCTCTTCCATAATTAAATTTTGTGCTTGGTAAAGTAACATCTATACTTTCAGATTTTAACTTTTCATTTAATATACTTTGTTTAATAGAATTTTCTTTTTCTTCTATTATACTTTGTACTTCATTTTTTAAAGTATTAGCTAAAGCTCCAACTTCTTTTCTTTCTTCAATAGTTAATTCTTTCATATTTTTAGTAAGTTCTGTTATTAAACCTGATTTACCAATATATTTTGCTTTAATATCAACTACGTCTTGTAAAGTATTAACATTTTCAATATCATTCAAAATATTTGTTTTAATTGATTCGCATTTTTCTTTCATAAATATCCTCCTTATAAACAAAAAAAGCCATGAGCTAAGGACGAACTACCGTGGTACCACCTTATTTCATGACTTATTAATCATCTTATTTTTCTTAACGCGAAATTAACGGTTTTGCTCCTGTGTTGAATTTCATAATATAACCTTAATTAAGATACTTTCAGCCAATGATATCTTATCTCTTCTAATGTATTATATTACTACTTAGGCACATTCAATGCATCACTAATGCTATTTTAAAACAAAAAAATATTTAAGTCAATTACATAAATTAGCATTTTTACCCAAAACTTTCAGATTTATTAATATTAGAAAAAAAGAAAACTATATTTTAAAAAATAAAGTTTTAAACATTTTCAACCGAGATCATTTATAACTAACACCATCCATAAGTGGCTAACATGTTCAATTAAACTATCTCAACTAATAATATACTATTTATTATTATTTTTATCAATTAAATATATAACATTTAATATCTAGAATTTATACTACCTTATTGTTATATTCAATACATTTTTCTTCCAATAATTTAAAATTGCAACATCTTTCAGCAATGCTCAAATTTAATGTACCATTTATGTATTTATCATATAATTTTTTAGATCTTCCATATAACTTTTCATCATTACGATTTAACCAATAGATTTGCTCTTTTAATAATTTTGTGTATTTTTCTTCCGACCTAGTTAAACATTCTTTGTCTAAATCTAATTTAATAATATTATTTTCAGTAACAGGTAACATATTATTAAAATTAATCGCTCCTAACTTACCATTATCTATTTTTAAAAAATCTAATTTAGATTTCAATTTTAAATGTTTTGGTTTAGGACTAGATAAAGGTGCAAAATACTTACAATTATTTACTTCAAATAATATACCTACAAAAGGTCTTAACTCTTTTTCGTTATAATTATAAGGAACCTTATCATCAAATTTTCTTAAATAGTTACAATATTCTGTATCTAATCTAACTAAAATTAAAGATTCTTTCATAATATCACCTTCAATAACTATTGTACACTAAAAAAAATAATAAAACTAGAGTGTGCTCTCTAGTTCTTTTTTTAGTTCACTGTTATGGCCGGAATCGCCGCTTTTTTTAGTTCCTGTTAAAGCCGGAATCGCTTCTTTTTTTAGTTCCTCTTATAGTGGGAATCACTAGCTTTTTTATTGCCATAAGGCATTATTAGTATATGCATCTTTGCACAACATA
>CAKONX010000001.1 GCA_934098345.1 uncultured Bacilli bacterium | reverse complement strand
AATAGATATGTTGCTCGTGATGGAAAAGAAAAAGCTGATACTTATTCAGCAAGACCTGGAAGTTCAGAACATCAAACTGGTTTATGTTTCGATTTAAATTCAATAAGTGATGCTTTTGCAAATACTGCAGAAGGTAAATGGGTTAATGAAAATGCATATAAATATGGATTTATAATTCGATATCCAAAAAATAAAAATAATGAAACTGGATATAAATATGAATCATGGCATTTAAGATATGTAGGTACTGATCTTTCATATAAACTTTATAATAATGGAGATTGGATTACTTTAGAATCTTACTTCGGTTTAACTAGTAAATATAATGATTAAGTGATACATTTGTATCACTTTTTATATGTTTGATATGTTATAATATTAATAGGTGATTATATGGACTTTATTACTGAACTTGAAGACAATTCTATACTTATAATTGATAATAATATAAAGTATAAATTACTTGATTATATAAATGAATTTAAGATATTAAAATCTATAAAGATTATGAGTTTTACTGAACTTAAAAAGGGTCTTTTTTTTGATTATAATAATGAAAGTATTTATCGTGTAATGAAAGAGTTTTCTCTTGATTACGATACTGCTAGAAATTATATTAATAATCTTTATTATTTAGAAGATAAAATTTATGATAATGAAAAATACATTTTTTTAAGTAAGATAAGAGATTATCTAAATAGTTTAAATTTATTAATTACTGATCCATTATTTAAAAATCTAATTAGTAATAAAAAAATATATGTATATGGTTTTGACTATATTGATTCTTTTAATAAATATATGTTGAGTAAACTTGATAATGTTACTATTATTAATAAAGATTATATGAATACTTGTCATAAAGCTATTGCATTTAATAACATGCAAGATGAAATTACTTATGTATGTGAAAGCATTTCTGATTTAATAACAAGTGGTATTCCACTTGAAAAAATATATATAGCTAATGTAGATGATACCTATTATTTTACAATGAAAAGAATATGCAAATTATTTAATATACCTTATTATATAAAAAGTGAAACTACTGTATATGATACAGCTATTGGTGAATATGCAGTTAATAATTTTAGTAATAATTTTTATTCTTTACTTGCTAAGATAAAAACTAAATTTGATGTTGAAAACAATGAGTTTAATAACAAAGTATATTTAAAAATAAAATCAATTCTTGATACGTATTTTTGGGTTAAGGATGAAGATATATTAGATTTATTTATAGCTGAAATTAAAAGAGCTAGATTAAGTATCAACCATTATGAACATGAGATTACTTGCACAAATATTTTGAATAACATTTTTAATGATGATGAATATGTTTTTTTAATTAATTTTAATCAAGGAAGTATTCCCAAAATAAAAAAAGATATTGATTATTTAAATGATGATATTAAACCTGCTTTCTTAAGTAAAAGTTATGAACATAATAAAGATATTAAAGAGGCTTTAGTTAAAGCTATTGGTAATATTAAGAATTTAGTTATTACTTATAAGAATAATACAACTTCTGGAGAAATGTTACCAACTTCCTTGATAGATGGAGAAAAAATTAAAACTAAAAATGGAAATGAAACAATATCAAATTATTCTGAGTTAAGTAATAAACTATTACTTGCATCTAAATTAGATAAATTAATTAAATTTAATGAAAAAGATGATAATTTAGTTATTTTAAATAGTAATTATGATATTCCTTATAAGAAATATAATCATAAATTTAAGTCTATAAATAAAGATTCTTTAATTAAATTTATTGATGGAAAAATTAATTTTTCATATACAAATATTGAGAAGTTTTTTGAATGTCCTTTTAAATTTTATTTAAAAAGTGTGTTAAAAATTGATGAATTTGATGATACTTTAGACACTTTAATTGGTAATGCTTTTCATCACACTTTAGAAGTTGTTTTAAAAGATAATTTAGATCCTTCAGTTGTATATGATGAATTTATTAATAATTCTCTTATGGAACTTAATAATAAAGATAAATTTTTCATTAAAACTTTAAAAGAAGAAATTATATTTATTATTGGGGTTGTAAGAAAACAATATGAACATTTTAATATTACAAGACAAGAATTTGAATCAAGTAAGATAAAAAGTATAAATGCTCCAATAAGCACAAATATTAAAGGTTATGTTGATAAAATAATATACTCTGAAAATAAAGCATTTATAGTTGATTATAAAACTGGTAAAGAAGTAATCAATAGTAAATTATTTGAATTTGGTCTTAATTTACAATTACCAATTTATTTATATTTATTAAGTGAACTTGAAAAAGATACAGTTGTACAAGGTATATACTTACAACATTTATTATCTCAAAAGAAAATATTTTCACTTAATAAAAAAGAAACTAAAGAACAAAGTTTAAAACTTGATGGTATAACTTTTGGTCCACTTGAGAGTATCAAAGATATGGATGACTCTTATGAAAAATCTGCTGTAATTAAAGGTCTTTCGGTTTTAAAGACAACTAATGATTTAAGATATGGTAGTAAAATTTATACTAGTGAACAAAGAGATGAACTTACTAATCTAGTTAAGACAAAAATTGATGAATGTATAGATAAAGTAAGCAAAGGTTCATTCGATATTAAACCAGTAAAAGTTGAAAAACTTGCTGATGGATGTAAATTTTGTCCTTACCGAGATATTTGTTTTAAAGAAGCAAGTGATTATGAAATAAAAACTATTAAAGGAGATGATGATGAATGCCAAATTTAACTGAAAAACAAAGTTTAGCTGTTAATAAAAGTAATACGAATATCATTGTCTCAGCTGGTGCCGGTTCTGGTAAAACTACTGTTTTAAAAACAAGAGTTGAAAGATTATTAATGGAAGGAGTTAATATAAGTGATCTTATTATTTTAACATTTACAAATGCCGCTGCTGCTGAAATGAAAGATCGTATTAGAAAAGTAATAAAGAAAAATAAAAATATTGCTCACATGGAAGAATATTTGGATTCAGCATATATTACTACATTTGATTCGTTTGCACAAAGCATGGTTAAAAAATATGCCAATACATTAAATATGAATGATAGATTCACTATAATTGATGCTAATATTGTTAATTTAGAATTAGATAAAATAATTGATGATGTTTTTGAAAAGCTATATGCATCTAATGATAAGTTATTTACAAAATTTATTCGTGAACAAACTTTAAAAAATGATAAAGATATAAGAAGTAGTATAAAGTCAGTTTATCGTAGTCTTCAAAATAAAATTAATGTTAATAAATATTTAGATAATTATTTAACTCATTTTTATGATGATTCTTTTGTTAATAATACATTTAATGAATTTGAAAATTATATATTTAGTTTAAGAGATGATGTTCTTGAATTAATTCAAAAATTAAACGAATATGCAAGTCCAGATACAGAAAGTAAAAATGAACAAGCAATAGCTGAATTTGAAAATGCAAGTAGTTATGATGAACTAATAAATACATTAGATTTTAAACTTGTTCAAAACAAAAATGATGCATATGATGAAGAAGCAAAAGAAATAATTCCTAAAATAAGTGATGCAAAAAAGAAACTTAAAGAGGCTTGCTCATATGGAGATAAAAAAATGTTAATAAATAACTATTTATCAACATTTGATTATGCTAAATGTGTGGTTAATATATTAAAAGAAATTCATAATAGACTTCAAGATTTTAAGAAAGAAAAGAATGCTTATGAATTTATAGATATAGCTTTAAAAGCTATTGAACTTGTAAGAGATCACGAAGATGTTAGAAATGAAATAAAGTTTAAGACTAAAGAAATAATGATTGATGAGTATCAAGATACAAATGATATTCAAGAAGAATTTATTTCATATATTCAAAACAACAATGTTTATATGGTTGGAGATATAAAGCAATCTATTTATCGTTTTAGAAACGCTAATCCTTATATATTTAAAAGTAAATATGATAATTATAAAGAAGATAAAGATGGATTTAAAATTGATTTAATGGAAAACTTTAGATCTAGAAATAACGTCGTAAGTATGATAAATAGAATATTTGCTATTATTATGACGGATGATATTGGTGGATGTGATTATAAACGTGAGCACATGATGATTTACGGTAATAAGTCATATGAAAGCTCTAATTTTAATTATTATGATGCTGAAATACTTAGCTATGATGAAAAAGAGCCTTATTCGAAAGTTGAAAAAGAAGCTTTCATTATAGTTGATGATATAAAAAGACATATAAAAAATAAAGAACAAGTTACTTATTATAAAGATGATCAAATGTGTACCCGAGATATTGACTATAAAGATTTTACCATATTAATTGATAAGTCAACTGCTTTTGAAGATTTCAAAAAAATATTAGAAGCAAATAATATTCCAACTTCTATAAAAAAAGATATTAACATTAAAGATGAAGATGAAATTCATTTATTAAAGAATTTAATAACTCTTATAATTAAGATTAAAAAGCATTGTTTAGATACTGAATTTACTCACGCTTTTGCTAGTATTGCTAGATCTTATCTTTATGAATTAAGTGATGATGAGTTATTTAATATTATTACTAATAAAGATTATAAAGATACTGATATTTATAAAAAGTGTGAAAGTATAAGTATAACGTTAGATTCTTTATCGAATCGCGATATATTAGCTAAAGTTATAGAAGAATTTGACTTTTATAATAGATTACTTCATGTTGATAATGTTAATGAAAGACTTATAAAAATTGAATATTTTGTTAATAACTCAACAGATTTAAACAAATTTGGAATGAATATTTATGCTTTAAATGATTATTTTAATGAGATACTTAATGATAAAAGTGAAATAAAAATGAAGATAGTAAGTGGTGATGACAACTCAGTTAAAATCATGACAATTCATACTTCAAAAGGATTAGAGTTTCCTTACGTATATTTACCAATGCTTACATCTAATTTTTATAAAACTCCTAATAAAAACCCATTCGGTTTAACAAATAATTATGGTTTGACTTTACCTTTCTATAATGATGGAATTGGTTCTTCTTTTGTAACTGTAGCCGCTAATGTAAATGAAATGAAAGAAACTTTATCAGAAAAAATCAGATTATATTACGTTGCTTTAACAAGAGCTAAAGAAAAAGTAATAATGGTTTTACCTAATAATGATGTTGATAAGCTTACAGATGAAACTAATATGCTTAGATATAAAAGCTTTGCTGATATTATAAATGCTTTAAAATTAAATGATATTACTAAGATATCTGAAATATCAAAATTAGATGTTAATAAAGATTATAATGTAGTTAAATTAAGTAATTATAAAAGTATGATTGAAGATAGTAATACTAAAATCAACTTAAAAGAAATGAACATTGAAAATAAAATATTAGAAAGTAAACACTTTTCTAAAGCAATTACTTCAATTATTGATGAAAACCTAAGAAAGAAATTAGATTTTGGTACATTTATGCATTATGTATTTGAAGTATATGATTTTAAAAACGATAATTTAGATAAATTAGATATAACTGATGTTGAAAAATCTAAAGTTATCAACTTTTTAAAACATGATGAAGTTAAAAATATTAAAAATGCTAAAATATATAAGGAACATGAAATACGTTTTAACGATGGATTAAATACTTATCATGGATTTATAGATTTACTTTTAGAATATGATGACCATTTTGATATTATAGATTATAAATTATCTAATCTTGAAAGTGAAGAATACAAAGTTCAATTAGGTGGTTATAAAAAATATATAGAAGAAAATTATCAAAAGAAAACAAATATTTATTTATATTCGATAAATAAAGACATATTTAAAAAATTAGATTAAGAAGAAGAAATTCTTCTTTTTTTAGTTTATATATATAGTAGGAAGTGATAATTTGGATCTATTTGGAATTACATTAGATGATATTCAAGTTAAATCAATTAAAGATGAAGCGGATGTTGTTCTTGTTTCAGCTGGAGCAGGATCTGGTAAAACTCAATCCATTTTAGGTAAAGTAAAATATTTAATTGAAGAAAAGAATATTAAAGAAGATGAAATATTATGTATTTCTTTAACTAATGAAACAGTTAATAATTTAAAAGTTAAATTAGAAAAATTAAATTATAAAGTTGAAGTTAAAACATTTCATAAGTTAGCTTTATCTTTATTAGATCATAAATATGAAATCGTAAGTGATAATACTTTAAAGTATATCATCCAAGAATACATGTTATCTTTTATTAAAAATAATAAGATTAGAAATAAAATTATTAAAAGAATATTTTTTACAGAAAAATCAGTTGATAAAATATTAAAAACAAAAGATTATATAGAATTAAGAAATGTTATAGAAACTTTTATAAAATATATTAAGAGCAATGATTTAGATATAAGAAAGTTATTAGAATGGAGACTTGATTACATAAATAAAGAAATACTTAGAATTATTATAGAAATATATGTTTTATATACAGAGGAGTTATTATCCACAGGTAAGATAGATTTTGATGATATGATAAAAATAGCGTCTTTAAATAAAGTAAAAGTTAATTATAAATATATAATAATTGATGAATTTCAAGATACAAGCGTATTAAGATTAAATTTAATAAAAAATATTCTTAAATATAATAAAGTTAAATTATTTTTAGTTGGTGATGATTGGCAAAGTATATATGCTTTTTCAGGTTGTACACTTGATATATTTATTAATTTGGATAAGTATTTAGGGTCAGTTAGTTATCATCAACTTGTATATACTTATAGAAATTCTCAGGAACTAATTACTGCAAGCGGTAATTTTGTAATGAGAAATAAATATCAATTAAAAAAGACAATTTTATCTAAAACTAACGAAGAAAAGCCTATTGTTATTTTATATGGATATAAATTAGAAAATGTTTTAGATTATGTTAAAGGAGATGTTATGGTAATTGGAAGATGTAATAAAGATATAGAGAACATTAACTGGAATAATAAATATACAATTCATAAATCTAAAGGGCTAGAAGCTGACAATGTAGTTCTAGTTAACTCTGATAATATTCCCTTTATGCATAAAAGTCACAAACTATTAGACTATTTTTTAAAAAATAATGAAGGAATAAAATATCCGGAAGAAAGAAGACTTTTTTATGTTGCTCTAACTAGAACTAAACATAAAATTTATATAATGGTTAATAATAATGAGAGCATATTTGTAAAAGAATTAAAAAGAAAGTATAAAGAATTTATTACAATAAAAAAGAATGGTTCCCCATTCTAATAATTTTCTGCTTTAATTTCGAAGAAACTTTGTGGATGATTACAAACTGGACAAACATCTGGAGCAGATGATCCAACACAAATGTGTCCACAGTTTCTACATTTCCAAATACGATCACCATCTTTAGAGAATACTAATCCACCTTCAATGTTTTCAATTAATTTTCTATATCTAGCTTCATGTTCCTTTTCGATTTCGGCAACACCTTCAAATAGTTGAGCTATTCTATCAAAGCCCTCAGCACGAGCAGTTTTAGCAAATTCATCATACATGTCAGTCCATTCATAGTTTTCACCTTCAGCAGCTGCATATAGATTTTCTAATGTAGAAGAAATTTCTCCTCCATTTAATTCTTTAAACCATAATTTTGCGTGTTCTTTTTCATTGTTTGCAGTTTCTTCAAATATAGCTGCAATTTGTTCATATCCGTCTTTTTTAGCCTTACTTGCAAAATATGTATATTTGTTTCTTGCTTGACTTTCTCCTGCAAAAGCAGTCATCAAATTTTGTTCTGTTTTACTTCCTTTTAATTCCATTTTTATTCACCTTTCCTTAATTAATTATTATATCACTTAAATTATTATTTTTCTTTGTGTGCAATTCCAAAGTAGTTGTATATTTTTTGAACGGTTTCATTTGATGAAGCGTTATTGAATGCAGTAATTTTACTATTATTCGATTTTTTAAAATTTGATCCGTCCCAATATATATAATCAAATTCTGTTGGTTCATTACCAAATAATGACGAACCTAAAAAGTAATTTTCTCCAGTGATATCCAAGAAATCTAATAAAGTTGGAGCAAAATTTAAAGATGTTCTACCATTTACATCAATTTTCTTAGGTTCACAATTTTTATAGTAAATGAAGAAAGGAACTTGATCAAAGAATTGAGCATCTCTTTTATACTTAGGGAATGCTTTAGTGTAATCATTATCAACATAACTAGCATGATCTGCAGTAAATACTAATACAGTATTATCAAATAATTCACTACTCTTAAATTCTTCTATAAATTCACCAAAACCTGAATCACAGTCATAAAATCTATTTAAAACATTGCTCTTACCATTTCCAAATTTATTATAAATTGAATCGAATGACATGTGTGTTCCTACAGTGTACATTGATAGTAAGAATGGTTTTTCAGCTTTGTTTAATTTTTTTGCTTCTTTTATCAAAATGTTATAAGCATCTTTATCAGGGATCGAATTTTGAGTTCCGGCATATTTTTTCTTTTCTGATACAACTTTGTCATAGTTTAACAATTTCAAGAAATCAATAATACCATCGTTATTAGGTTCTGTATTATAAAATTCAGTATAATACCCATTATTATGCATTACCTCTGCCATAGAAATTAAACTGTTTTTATCAAAATTATCGAATTGGAAACCAGAATAAGTTTGACCCATCAATCCTCTAAATGTTGCAGCTTCATGATTATAATAATTTGTAAAACTAATAGATTCCTCAGATAATTTTTTTACATTAGGCATTATTTCTCTTTTATCATATATAACGTTATTAGATAGACCCTCAGTATAAATAACAATTACATTAGGTTTTTTAGCTAAATTTTTATCTTTTTTTATAAAATCTGTTACACCTTCATGGTAAAATTCTCCATCACTTGTTTTATTTGATTTTATATCACTTACTTTATTCCAATAAACAACATACTCTTTTATAAGACTAGCATAACCACCAAAAGCTGATTTGCTACAATAGTTTAAAATATTATGAGTTAAAATTATTGATACAAGGAATACAATAATAATTGATATAAAAAATATTATTTGACTTTTTATTTTAGCAACAATAGGCTTAACCCTTAGCATTGAAAATATTATAACAAGTAATACACCTGAAATATAAATTACAGCATTACCCATAAGTTCATCTATTGAAGTTAAATTTGATAGCATTATTTTATTTACATAGTCTCCAGCAAATAAATATACACACAGATTAATGTTAAATAGTAGAACTAAAATATCATTTATTATTATACCAAGTTTTTTATTAAAATTTAAAGTAATGTTAGAAATTAGTAATATAATTCCCATATCAAACATATTATAAGTAAATACATCAAAAGTATTATAATTTATGGCAGCATATATTGTTATTAGTAATGAAAATGCTATTTTTAAAATACTTGTAAGATTATTTTTTACACCGTTTTTTATATAATTATATAAATTAACAACTACTAAAGAAATTCCAACAAACATTAATAAAGAGTTAAAAAAATTAAAAGTTTTATTAACAAATACTTCTAAAGCACAAAATAACAAAGCAACTAATAGAACAACAAATAAATACTTTCTATTTGAAATATACTCAATTTGGCTATTTTTTAAGTCTTTCATTTCTGTTTTATTTTCCATACTATTCACCTATTCTTTAAATTATAAAACACTAAACAACACTACAAATACAAACGTTTTATCCATTAAAAATAGAATATAAATATTATTATTAACAATGCCGTCTACACCTAGAAATTATATACTTTATTTACTTCTAAGTCAATATGCGGTTGCCAATTAAATATAAAAAAATCAAACAAAAAAAGCAATAATATTGCTTATTTATTTTTGTAATAACAACATTTTGTTACTATTATTATAATTACACAGCTTACTAGCAATGGTAAGTAAAACGAGAATAGTCTCGTTAAAAACATACCGGTTGATGCTAAACTTGCACCAAATATACTAATGAAAATTGTATTAAATAAATGTTCACTCACGCCGGTTCCTCCTGGCAATGGAAGTCCCTCAATTGCCAATTGTACTCCAATTTGTATAACTAATAAATCAATATAACTATATTCATTAAAGCCGAAAGCTTTATAAATTACAAACGCTATTGAAAATAGAAATATACGTTGAAAGAACGTTAAAATAAGACTAACAAACACTTCTTTCTTATGGTTATTTATATAATCGGTTTCCTTTCTATAATTTTCAATTAATTCATTAACTCTGTTTTCATCATTTTTACCAGTGAGTTTGGTTTTAATTTTGTATACAAAAGTTAATAATTTTTTTATCGCTTGTGAATGAAATAACAATAAATAACATCCAATTATTAATAATGAATCAATTACTACTCCTAAAAAGAACAATACGATAAATAGAGTACCTTGATTTATTATAAAATCCCATTTAAATAATAAAACTATTATAGCAAATATAACCATAAATAATTTAAAATAGATTGTACCCAATATAATCACAATTAAAGACTTTCTTATTGGGATTTTATCTTTAGCCATATAATAAATTTGTACAGGTTGACCGCCAGTAGATGATGGCGTTATTCCACTAAAGAAAAATTCAATAATAGAATAATAAATTCCTTTAGGTAATGATATATTTACATTTAGTGATTTAAAAATAATTTTTGTATACCATCCTTGAAAGATAAAATATAAAGTTGCTAATACGATACAAATAGTTCCATAGCCAAAACTAATATATTTTAAGTTTTCAATCATACTTGATAAACTGGTATTAGAAAATACAGAATAAAATGTTGCTGTTATGATTATTAAAAAAAATAATATAGAATATAAAATCTTCTTTTTACTCATTTGTATACTCCTATTCTAAACTATCTCCCAATTTAACGATTGTTTCTATATCCTTTTTAGTATTTTCAACTATTAATTCGTTAATCTTAATTTTATCTTTTTCAAATAGTAAAATACAAGTTGATCCACCAAATTCAAAATGTCCTTTTTCACTACCTCTTTTAAAATTTGTAACATTCTCATTAACTATTTTACCAATCATCATTGCACCTACTTCAATATATGCAACTTTTCCATAATGTTTAGTTTTAAGCAAAGTTATCTCCCTTGTATTTTCACTGAAAACTTTATATTTTTTAAAAGCTAGCGGTTGTACTGTATGAAGTTTTCCGTTTATTCTTTTATTATACAGGATTTCACCGTCATCCGGGTAAACATAATGGTGATAATCATCTATGCATAATCTGAAAATTAATGCATAGCCACCATCAAAATTAGAGCAATTTTCTCCTAATAATTCTTCAACGGTATAAATCGAGTTTTTAACCTTGAATGATAAATTATTATCAATTTTATAAACACTTAATTTAGAATCCGCTATTGCAAACAAACCATTAGCTATTGGTCTTCTATCACTTTTTATTTTTCTTATAAAAAAATCATTAAAAGATTTATAATTTTCTTTTTCATATTCATCCATATTAATATTATTCTGTTTAATAAACTTATTAACCTTTTTTAAAGACAATTTTGTATTCATATAATAATTATAAGGTTTTCTTACAAAACCAGAAATTAAAACTTTTAGTAATACTCTTCCGAATATATTATCATAGAAAAAAGACAATGCTTTACTATCATCATCATAAACAACATATTCTTTTTTTCTTAAATCGTAATATTTCATATTATAAAACCAATAACAATATAATTAGAGCTAATGCTAAACCAGCCATTATATAGTACATGATGCCTTTAAATTTAGGAATTTTTATATTTATTACCATTAGAATGGCAGTTAATAATGTTAATCCCAAATACAAATATTCAAATGCAGTTGCACTTACTACAGTATGTAATAATCCAAGTAATGGAAATGTTGCTGCTGTAGATGTCACAGGTAGGCCTTGATATGTTTTGATTGCTTTTTCAGAATCGGCAGATTTAACATTAAAATATCCAAGTCTTGAAACACCACAAATCATAAATATTGTATATACTATAACTGATACAACATTAGTCATTCCTAAACTCATCATAAACACTACAGGTACAGCTAAAAAACAGAATGTATCACATAGGGAATCTAGTTGAACTCCAAATTCTTTTTCTTCTTTTGTTCTTTTAAACATTCTAGCAAATTTACCATCAAACATATCACATACACCACTTGCAACTAAACAAGCTAATGCGTATCTAACATATACTGCATCTGAAAATGCCATTTTAGTAAAACTAAAATACATTGATAATACTCCAAAAAAAACTCCTAAATATGTTATCAAATTACATTTATTAAATTTTGCAAACATCATATTTTACTACTCACTTTCTTCCACACTAAAAATTGTATCAAATTATTAATAAAATGTCATTATTTATATATTAATTTGTGATATTTTATTGTTTAATAAACTAAATATCCACAATTTTTTCACTTAAATCATTAAAATTATGCTATAATCATTAATCAAAAAAGCAACTTTACAGTTGCTAAAAAGTTAACTACTTTTTAATAATTTTAATTTGGTTTACTATTGGTAATTCTTTAGCTTTATCTTGACAAGCATTCACGATTCCAATAATTGCTAATGCAGTAAATCCAAGTCCAATTATTCCAAGTGGAAGTGTTATCCACCATGGAGTTACTTTACAAGTTACACCAAAAGCATCAGCTAGACTTCCATAATAACCTGTTCCGCAGCTTCCTTTAACTTTGATTACTGAAGTAAGTATTCCATAAGCAACTGAATAAATCATTTCAAGTATAAATAAATTTAAACCTTGAACAGCATGATATCTAACATACTTATTTTTCTTTTCAGATAAATATGGAATAAGTGATAAAAATCCTAAATAAGAAATAACTGCCATTCCTTTTCCAGATTCGATATCTTTCTTATCAAAGTTTTTTGTTTCATCTTTTACATCCATAAAAGATTTTTCTTCTTTCTTTGCCATTATATAAACTCCTTTTCTATAAATATTATACTATATTTTCAGAAATAATAAACTAAAAATATATTTTTTTACATAGCTTTTCTATGTGGTTCAGCTCTTCTTTTTGCTTCTTCAAGAGTAATATAAGGATTCATCTTTATATAATAACCTGTATTAGCTAGTTTATATCCTAAAGATATTGCTAATCTGGTTGATGCTCCAGTAGTAGTCAAATCTTTGATAGTTGTAAATATAACATCAGTTTCTTTAAACAAATGGTTTTCTACTGCCTCAATTACTTTTCTAGCATAGCCTTTATTTCTTTCTGTTTCTAAAGTTTCTATATCCATATCACATGTTACTGGGTTAACGTATCTTATGACACAAGAAGTTACTGGAACATCATCATGTAATAAAAGATATTCTTCTGATGGAAATTGCATATTAGATTCTTTATCAACTATATACATAATAGCGTCCATATCAGATAATTCATGTAAATGTTCATTCTTTGGATCATTATAATGAGCTCTTGCACATCTATACAAATATTTATTTCTGAAGTCTTCACCTCTAAATTCAATTAATAATTCGAGACTTCTATAATCATCTAAACTAACTTTAACTAATTCATCCATAAACTCATATCTCCTCATCGTTGTGCTATCATTATATAGCAAAGGTGAGTATGGTGCAAGGGAGAAAAGATAAATTGTAAATAATATAAAATGGTAATCCCAGATTATAATACCTTTAAAATACACACTAAATAAAAAGGGACATGTAAATGTGATAAAATTTATTTAGAAAGAGCTTTAAAGGCATTATAATCAAAAACCACGTTCTTATATATCTCTCATCATTATATTTAAAGTATCATAATTATTTGAAGTTGTAAATGGCCTATCTCACCTCTTGATACTTACTTATATCATCAATTCTAGCTGCAAAATATGTTTTATCTTGATTTGCTTCTTTTAAAAATATTGCAAAAGTTGAATCAATGTTAAAATTGCGTGATTCATCTTTAGGATTTAAAGATGAGAATTTTACAACATCCATTCCAGCTTCACTCTTTATTTTTCCACCAGTTTCATTTAATTCAAATTTTATAGTTTGTAATGCTTTATCTATAACTAATTTATTATTATATACATCATAAAATTCTTGATTTTCTAATTCTTTATATTCTTTTAAAACATTTAAATTTATATATGGCATTTTAAAGTTATCTTGTTTACTAAAATCTTTATTTCCTTTATATTTTGAACCATTATCAATAACGTTGTTATAAATATCTTTAAAACTATTTCCTTTTGGATTTTTATTTAAAATAATTTCATCATTACTAGTTGTTGTTAATTTTATTGCAAAATCATTTTCATTATTATAATAAATTACTTGTATTTGATCTATATAAGATTCTTTATTATCTTTAACACCAAAATATTTAACATTTTCTGTATCATTAAATTTATCTTTATCTAATTCTACAAATTTAGTATTATATTTAAATTCACGATATAACATTGTATAAAAAATATATCTTTCAAAATCACTTGAGCCTTTATCTAAAGCCTCTTCACTCCAATCAAATTTATCTAATATATCACTTGTTTGATTAAATTTTTCTTTTATATTTTTTTCTATTTCATTTTTTAATTTAATAGTTTTCTTTCCATATACTTTATAATAATATTCATCTGATATATCACTTTCTTTAAATAATTCTTTATTTAAATTATTAACAAATTCATCATTATCTTTAAACTTAATATCTTGTTTTACTATATCATTTTTTAAGTCATTCCATATTAAATTAAATGTTGCACACCAAGCTGTATCACTTTTAATTTCATCATTAAATGTTGGAACGATATATATATTATCAGTCATATTAACTACATCCTTTTTCTTGTTAAAAAACAAATACGTGATTACTAAACTTAATACTACTATTGTACAAACTAAAATAATTTTCTTTTTCATAAACTCTCCTCTTATGATTTAAGTATAACATAAAAAAATAAAAAAATTAGCAAATCAGCTAATTTTAGTAATAATATGGATATTCTCCTTTTTCTTCTGACCATTTATAGAATATTACTCCATACCAAGTATCTCCACAGTCATCTTTTACTTCTTCACATCCATAAGAGAAAATACTATCATCAACATTATCAGTTATATTATTAAAAGCATTATTTCCCTCTTTTTTACATTCATCTTTTGTTTTATATGCATATGTATATTTCTTTTTAAACTTCTTACTAACACATTTACTTGTTGTCTTAATTGTAGTCGTTGTTGTAGTTTGAGTAGTTGTTGGAACTGGCATTGTTTCATTCATACTACTTTCATCTATTTCTTTTTGATAATTATAATTTATTTCAACATTTTTAGTAGTTTTTAAAGATGATAATATAGTTTTTATTAATTCATCTTTATTAAATTCATAAGTTGAAGATAATGATACATTTCTTATATCTTTATTATTTTCATCTGCAACATCTATTAAAGATGCAACTACTTCTTCTAGTTTTTTATCTTTATAGCTTAAATTTGTATATATACTTTTAGCATCTTCATTTAGTAAATCAACATTAGTTACTTTATTACTTTTAACATTACAATTATCTTTATCTCTACAATCATAATTTATATCAAATGTAAGTTTTACTAATGGATTTATTTTAACATATGCATAATATGTTTCTTTCTTTGTTTCCAACTTTTTTGTATCTTTATCTTTAATAAATATAAATCCAACTACAGATAAAACTATAACTAATATAATTAAAATTATTACTATTAATTTATTCTTTTTCATATAACCTCTCTTTTCTAGATTATTTAACTACACTCTCTATTTCTTGAAGTTCTAATCTATATTTTTGTTTTACATCTGGATATTTTTCATGGTCAACTTCACTTAAAAACATTTCAAGTGGTCTAATCCATAATTTTCCATCTCCATATAATTGTCTATAGACAACATATTGTTCTTTTGTCTCTGAATGAGTTGCTATATCTACAACTATGTAATAATTTCCTTTAAAATGTTTATAAACACGATTAATTTGTACTTCTCTCATAATCTACCTCTTTCTATTTTTATTGTACCAATTTTCTTACAAAAAGTCATTATTTAATCTAGATACAAGAACATTATTTTTTTTAGAAATTTTATCTTAAAGATACAATTCTTGTTACTTCATCAAGTATAAGTTTTCTTAATTCGTTATTTGATAAATAATCTATTAAAATCTTTCCACTAAGCTTATTAACATATTTTATCATCTCTAAGAATTCTGTATTTCTATCTAACTTAATGTTATTACTTTCTTCATAATTTTTTAAAGTATATAGAAATATTTTTAATATTTTGTCATTATTTGAAAAGTTACTACCAAACAGAGGAAAACCTCTACCATTTAAATCCTTACATAAATATTCAGTTAATTCAAATGGATTATTATTAGGATTATCTTTATCGTATGTTAATCTGCCAATCCACCATAACCTTGCAAGTCCATTTGTCATTAAAGATCTTTTTTCACCATGAGCAAAGAAGTAATTTTTTTTAATAAATTTTACTTCATCTTTAGCCTTTGCTACTGGCCATCTATTAATCATATAATTCCAGAATTGATTATGACACAATCCAGCCCATAATCTTTCATCTCCGGCTTGGCTATCGGTTAATTCAATCAGATTTGAATATAGTAATTTTATATTTAAAAAATCATCTTTTTCAGGAGTATTTGATATTATCAATTCGAAATCAGGAACATCTAATTTACTTTCAATATAATTAACTTCATCATTTGTTGAGTTCTTTATCCAATTTGAATTAGCATCCGAATAATGTTTAATATTATCTTTAATGTTTTCTTTTAAAATTGATAAAGAATTAGTTTTTAAAAATTTTAATTTCATACTACTCCACCTTCATTCTTGGAAGTTTGTCTAAAGCTAGGCTTAAAGGATTTTCCAATATTTCTTGTACTAATTGCAATGATCCAACTCTTAACATTGAATCACTCGAAAATTCATATTTTAGCGTTTCAACTTTTGCTTTTAATACCTTAAACCATCTATAATTCGAATATTGCTCAAAATCATCGTTACACTTTATTAATTCATCTATTACATGAGTTAAAGCTGGAACAATAACCATAGAGTGCAATATTGGTGTATGTGACCCAATAGATTTTCCTAAAGATGCGTAATTATTAAAATCATCCTTAGGAAGTTTAATAATAATTTTATGATCGTCCATATTTACCATCATATATTTTATATCTGAAGGTACAATTGTTATAATTGACGGAACATCTGATAGATCATAAATATCCTTTATTATTGGAATATCAACTTGACTTGCAATAGCAAGAATTTGTCCTCTGTCAATTTTAAATGTAGCATTATTGTAATCTCTATTAAATTTAGTAGATTTAAAACCTTCAATATTTTCTTTTGCTATTACAAATGTTACTAATTCTATATTTAAGTTTATTAGTTTACTTTCAATTTCAAATTCATTATGACCAAGGTTTAGTTTTTGAATATATCTCAATTTAGTTTTAGAACATTCTATATGACATATTACCTCTGCCTTATCTTGATCAAGTAAGCTTTGTAATTCATCATTCTTTATCTCACAATCTATTGATATTTGTAATGTTCTTACCCTTTTCAATACTTTAATTGATGTTGTAAAACTACTTTCAATATAGTCATCATTCATTGATGTTAATACTGGATAAGTAAATAACCTATTACTTTTTATTCTCATATAAATTTACCTCCAATGACCACTTTTTATCATCGCTCAACTTAAAACTAACGTTATAATTATTATTTGCTTTAACCTTTTTTAATTTAATTTGATTATCTTTTATTTCTAAATTATTACTTATTATTACACCTTTCATATTAGCGAATTTGATTACCGGTTTATAATTTGATTGTTCACCGGCTATCTGAACATCAATTACCAATTCATCCACATTCGTAGGTACAGAAAATATTAGGTTATATTGTTCTCCAGTATTATAACTTCTAATTTTATTGGCTCTTACATTACCAAGAGAATCAAAGTAAAAACCGCCATTTCCTTTGTCCCCTTCAATTTTTGTACCACTTCCATCATCAGTCTCATTTAAATTCCCTCTAGGTATAGTTCCTTCAAGTTCACCGTCCTCACTATCTTTTCCTAAAACTTGTAAAGGATCATTAGCTTCTGGATCATCTACTGTAATTTGAGTTAAAGAAATTGGTTTCTTTTCTTTTACTTCAATTTCTTCTACTATATCGTTATTTATATCTTCCTTTTCAGAATTATTATTTCCTATATCAAACTCATCTGCAAGATATTCACCAATACCTTGTGCATCCAAAGAATCTGGAGTATTTTCTATTGCAAATTCTCTTATTTTGGTTCTAACGAAGTCAAATAACTTAGAATACATTTTATACGCATCTTGTGGAGCTCCAACTCTTTTATAACTCCAACCATCGTGATTTGGGTTTTCCATTGTTTTAAAGTAAGCATTAACTTTCTTGCCCCTTAACACAAGTATACCACTGTAAAAAGCTTGATTTCCTAATCTGTCTTTATCAAACAACTTCATTCCAGTATGTCTATTAATCGATACCTTGTTATGATAATTTGGATTAAAAGCTAAAATTAATTCAACATCATCAGGTTCAAACATAGATATTTTATCATTAACAGTATTTTCTGTATCATCTCCTAGTAAAACATTAAAATATTCAGCAGTATACTCATTAAACAAATCAGGCCTAGATGAATTAATATCATTAAAAATGTCTTCTATAGTTTCACTGTTTAAAATAATATCATTAATTCTAATTTCTAACTTGCCTTCTACAATTGATAAAAGAAAGTTGTCTATTAGTGAAGCGGTTATTAAAACTGCCCAATTATCACCAAGGTCACTAATTTTATCATTACTATCATCATGGAAACCAAGAACAAATATATCTGTACCATAGTCATTGTCATTTCTAATAAAATCATGATCCAAACTATAATAATCTTCTATATGCATAAGATTAGTAACACCATTATTGTTAATAACAATTTTTCCACAAAAACCTGTACCTTGTGTCATATTACCATCTTCGGTTTCGTATGTAGATAATCTGGCAACACCTTGAATGGCTTTCAACCCATCATTACTTATAGTACTATAAAATACAGTATTCAGTTTTGAACAAGCAAATGTTGCATTTTTTCCAATTCCAAAAGCTCCAACTGCATCTAATGGTTTATCGTTGAATCCTTTATTCTTTACCAAATTGGACCAGTTTGAATTTATTTTTTTGTCACTTCCTGTTAAACCGCATGTATTAAAATCACTAATTCTTAAACACTTTATTTTATCTAACTTTAATGTTTTTAATGCTTCTGAATAAAATTTTAATGGTGTATCTACATTTTTATAATTTTTTTTGGAAAATTCAACTTCGTGAGTTATTACATTTATAAAACTATCATAATCGGGAAATTTTTCTCTCTCAAGATCGAAGCTTTTAAACTCAACAATTGCTTTCTTTCCTTCATCAACAGCATCTAATGAATTCTGACATATTTCTCTTGCTAAAGATGTATACGCATCATCTTTAAAAGATTGAATACCAGAATCATTAAATCCGTCTCCTTCTCCTCCATTAGTATAAGGAAATTCCCATTTCATTTCAGTCATATTTATACCGCCTTATTTTAAAGTAAACTTTTCTTCCTTTTTATCAAATTTAATCTTTGTATTTTTTAATTCTTGCTCTATTGCACTAAATATTTTTTTTACTTGTTGATCACTATATTTGTAATTATTAGTATTAGAACAATTTCCTAGCAACCTAAGTGTATCTAAAATAACGTTTGTTCTTTTTTCAGCGATTCTAACAAATCTTTCCTCTTTTACTTTTTCATTTTCCATAATTATACCTCTTTCGTTTTAAATATAGCATATATATTACTATATGGACAATATATTGTCAATATTTTAACTATGTAGTTTCTTTTTTATTTACTATATTCTCAAAATATAGTAAATAAAAAAGAGCGATTACTCACTCTTTCTCTATTGGTTTAATAGAAACTTTAAATTTCGTCGGTTCAATCTCAAAATCATTTTTTAAGTCGTTTCCAGATTCTATTATATAAAAATTTGCAACATTTTTATTCTTATATACTCTATAAATTTTAAATTCATCTATATGTTCCTCAGCAAATTTAATTTCATTTGCCGACATTTCAAAATCCGAACTAATACTATCTGATGTACTTTTGACTTCTATGTATATTATCTTATCTTCACCATTAATAGTATCAAAAGATTGAATATCATAACCATATCCATCGCCATCATCTCTGGATACCCATCTTACTTTTTCAGCCAGATCTTTTCTACCCATTGAGACTAGTTTATCTATTTCATGTTGATATGCTAATCCCTCTGCAACATATCCGTTATCCATTTTTTTATTATATTCTTGTAGTTTTCTTTCAAAATCACTTTTTCTAATATATGTTTTTTTTGAAAGATTATTTTTACTTTTTTTATTAGGTATTTCAACTAATGTTAATAGTTTAGTTTCTTCTTGATCAATAATTGGCTTTTCTTCTTCTTTATTTAATACCTTTTCAATTACTTCATCATCTATTGAAACTAAAGTATCTTCATCATCTCCTGCCTCTACATGTTTAGGATAAAGTCTTGTGATTTCATTTTCTTTTTTAAATTCAATAACATCTTTATAACTATCTCTATGAGAAACGAGATTTCTTATTATTTGTTCTACCTTCATTTCTCCAGGTCTCGTTTTGCTTTCTATTTTATCGGCCTCAGTAAGTTCATCCTTCATTGATGTTAATATATATTCTTTTAATTGAGTAATATCGATTCCTGGAAACTCGTTAACTAAT
This sequence comes from uncultured Bacilli bacterium, assembly GCA_934098345.1. Taxonomy (GTDB): domain Bacteria; phylum Bacillota_I; class Bacilli_A; order RF39; family UBA660; genus CAG-582. The sequence continues at coordinate 57,333 of CAKONX010000001.1, read as the reverse complement.
GATATAATATGCTTTCTTATACTCTTCTCACCTGTAATTTTATTTTTCCAACATCCAGAATTAATTGCCTTCGTTTCAAACAAATCATCTGGTCCAGTATAGTTTTTATACTGTGAGCAATGTTCTTGTAGTCTGCCACGTACTTGCGCTTTTAAAGATTCACTTATTTCAACACCTTTTAATAAAGCTACCTCTTTATAAATTTCTTGAATGTCAGCATATTTGGATCCTTTCCTCGAAGATAGTATATTATTTATTGCTATAACAATTGTACTTTTTATAGAGTTTTTATCATTCATCGTTTACCTCCTAATTATTAATAGTTTGTAATTATCAAATGTTCAACATTTTTATCATTTCTATTCATGAAACTTACTAAATACTTTTTGTCAAATGAGTTAATATTAAATCCTTTATCTTTGTATAGATTATAAATAAAATCAGTATTTTTTATTATTAACATGAATTTTGCTTTGGTATTTTTCAGAAAGTTAGCTAATCTTATTTGATCAGCTTTATCAAAATCATTTTTTGCATAAGTAGAAAACTCTGTATCATAAGGAGGATCTAAAAACATAAAGTCATTTTCATTTAGTTCTATAGATTTACAAAAGTCTTCAAAATCCATATTATAAATTTCTGTTTCTTTCATGTATTCACTTAAGTCTTCCGATGTAATATATTTAATTTTCTTCTTAAAGTTTTTTCTATTATAGCTTATGCCACCATAAGGGACATTGAATTCACCAATGGAATTATATCTAAACATAGACGCATAACAATAATCTCTAATAAAATAAAATACGGCTGCAAAAAATGGATCACTTAGTTTTAACTTTTTTCTATTGTTGTATAAATATCTAAAATACATATAGTATGCACTTTTAAATGCGGTTTCAATATTACTCATTATATCTTCTTCAGACATCTCATTCCTTATGTTCTCTATTTTAAGCATTCTGCTTAATTTTGATTTTAAATTTTTCTTAATTTCAATTTCAAAATTATATAAATTTATATCAATATCATCTTTCAACAATTTTGCTATTTCTTTTTTATGATTAGACATAAATAGATCAATTAATTCATCTAAAGTATTCTTATCATTTTTATAATCGTCATATATATTTATAAGTTCTGACGAATTACTAATAACAATATTTTCAAGGTCTAACCAATTATTATTTATTTCGTTAATGCTTTTAACAAAAAATTTATTTTTAGATTTAATCATTTTATATAAAAGTATTAATTCAGTTGATTTATCATTGATAATTGACTTTGATTTATTTATATTAAAATATACTGCTCCTCCGCCAACAAAAGGTTCTATATATCTGTCAATTTTTTTAGGTAAATTATTTAATATAATTGGAAGCTCTTTTTCTTTTCCTCCTGCCCACTTAATAAAAGACTTTCTATATGCCATATATAAACCTCCTGTATACATTATTAATTATATCATATAAATCGCGATTATACGCTATATAAATATATCTTTTTCTAATTATGAAAGAATGTCAGATATATAATGAGACTTATATGCATAAAAAAACGCCATCCATAAAGGATGGCCAGGGGGTTTTGGTTGATATACTAACATTGTTAATAATCGTTAGATATATCGGGCATGATAGGAAGTCTATCATGCTACATATAATGATATACAAATTTTAAAATTCTGTCAATATATTTGAATACAAATTTTAAATATTGACACTTATAGTTCTTTTATTATTTGTTCTAATTTTTCATTGTTTATTTTATCTGGATTATAACTTAATTTTAATGTTACATTGAAAAAGTCTCTACCATCTTCATATGATGCTGAATTTATTCCATCTATTTCCAGTAGTTCTTCTATTGTTCCATTCATACAATATTCACAACACCCATCACCTAAAAATATTTCTTTATTAATATTTTTTTCTTCAAATTTGTTAAATGATAGTATAGAAGGTACGTTTACTGCATCTACATATTCTATAAGTTTATCTTTTATATCAATAATTGATATATTTTTATCGTTATATAATATATTAATGTCAGTTTTCCATTTATCTTCTTTTATATGAACTTCTTTTATTCCATCAAGGCTTAATAAGAATTCATCTATTTTACCTTCATATGTATCTATTAATATTTCAAATTTTTTCATAAATCCTCCTAATCGTTATTATTCATTAAGCTTTCTAATATAGCATTATAATACGAGTAATTTCTAAAACTATTTTCAATATTATCTAGAATAAATTTATCAACATCCTTTTTACATTGTAAAAGTATTTTATAATCTTTCTTTAAATCTGCAATTTTAAATATCATATCTCCACTTTGTCTTATTCCAAATAAATCTCCACTTCCACGCATTTTAAAGTCCATTTCAGAAACATAGAATCCATCATTGCTTTCTTCCAATACATGTAATCTTTCTTTTTCTTGATCACTTATTAAAATACATTTTGAATCTAAGCTATTTCTTCCAACTCTTCCTCTTAATTGGTGTAGAGTTGCAAGTCCAAAACGTTCTGCATTAAATATAACCATTAATGTTGCATTTTTGACATCTACTCCTACTTCTATTACAGTTGTAGATATAATTAAATCTAATTTTCCTTCTTTAAAATTGTTGATAACTCTGTCTTTATCAACATTTTTCATCTTACCATGTAATATATCTATTTTTATATCTCTTATATTTTTACTAATAAGTTCATATATAGTATTTACATCATTTAAATCAGATTCACTTTCCTCTATTAAAGGAGCTACGACATAAACTTGATGATGATTATCAATTTCTTCTTTAATTGTTTTTAAAACAGTTTCCATTTCACTAAACTTTAATAATTTAGTAACTATATCTTTTCTTCCAGCTGGTTTCTCTTTAATAATGGAAATATCCATATCACCATAAATTGTTAAAGCGTATGTTCTTGGTATGGGTGTTGCTGATAAATAAAGAACATCAACAAATTCACCTTTATTTTGTAAACTCTTTCTTTGATTAACTCCAAAACGATGTTGTTCATCTGTTACTACTAAACCAATATTTTTAAATTCAACATCATCTTCAAGCATTGCATGTGTTCCAATTAAAACATCTACTTCTCCATTTTTTAATTTTTCTTTGATTACTTCTTTTTGCTTTTTAGTTTTACTTCCTACAAGAAATTCAACTCTAATATCGGGAAATAAACTTATAAAGTTTTCATAATGTTGACTTGCTAATACTTCAGTTGGAGCAAGTATTGCACTCTGATAACCACATTTATAATTTAACATAACAGCAATAAAAGCAACTATAGTTTTACCACATCCAACATCTCCCATTATAAGTCTATTCATTCTTTTAAAACTATTAAAGTCATCTATAATTTCATTTAGAGTTGTTTCTTGATCTCCTGTTAAACTATAAGGTATTTGTTTCTTTATTGAATCAATCATAGATTCATCAACGTGTTTAATTACATAATCATTAAACAATTGATTTCTATATTTTATAATATTTATTTTAAACAAAAATTCAAATAACTCTTCATATTTTAATTTTAAATTAGCTTTTTTTGTTTCTTCTAAACTTGTTGGAAAATGTATTTCTTTTATAGCATCTTTACTTTTAATAAATCCATACATATCATTTATAAAATCAGGTACTATTTCATTTATTTCAATATTGCTTTCTAATATAGATTTAATACTACTTTCTAATGTTGAAGTTTTAAGACCATTAACTAAATGATATACAGGTTCTACTTCAGTTTTATATATAGGTTTAAGTTTAATATCACTTGCTATAAATTGGTTTTTATCCTTTTTATATTTTCCAACTAATGTAATATATTTACCAACTGTTAAATATCTATTTATAAAAGCACGATTAAATATAACAACATTGCATCTTATATTATTTGTTAGAAATGTAAAACTAATTTTATTTAAGTTTCTTTTAATGTAACTAAGTTTTGGTACTCCTTCTATCATTCCAGTAATACATATTTGTTCATCTTCATGATTAAGTATGTTTTCTGGACTATAAATATTATAACGATATGGATAATACCTAACTAGTTCATCTACAGAATATATATTAATTTTATTTAATAATTCTTTTGTTTTTGGACCAATTCCTTTTACGTTTTCTAGTTCCATATATTCCTCCATAAAAATTTCAAATAAAAGTCAAAAAAGTGTTGACAAAAATAGGCAAATCGATTAGTATATGTAGTACCAATTCACTTACAGGCGAATTGGTGCTAGTATCACACTAGCCAACCCCTTTTTATTCTTTGAAGCAGTTCTCAGGGGGACTGCTTCGTTTTTTTTGTTTATAATTATTATATCAAAAAAAAGATAATATTTATAAATAATTAAATATTACCTTTTCATCAAACTCATATTTATATATGGGTTTTTTTATTTTATTTGAAATATCAGTATCACCTATAGTTAAAATATATTTTTTATCTAAACTATTTATTATATTAGTGTTATATTTATTAACTACTATTTCATTATTATTTTTATAACAATAGTTTATTGAACTAGACCAATTCATTATTACTATATTATCATCAGTTACATGTTTTTTTATTATATCTAAGTCATTTATTATCTTATAGTTAATTAATCCCATTGATTCAAATACATATTTAAAAGTAAAAAGATCACTGTTGGAAAGAAGAGTATCTAGAATAAAAGTATATTTAATTTTAAAAATATTTTTTTCTAGAATTTTATTTAAATAATCTATTAGTTTGAATACGTCATCAACAGTTCCATGTTTTATATATTTAGAATCATATTTTTTTAATTTATCGGAGTATGTATATATGTATTTATCAGTTAATTTAACATATATATTTTTTATATTAATTCATCTCTTCAATTTTAGTATTGAAATACTTCTCTGGGTTTACATACTCACCATTATATATTAATTCACATAGTAACATATTTTGACTAACTGAAACTATTTTATTATTACCACTTTTTCCAATTACTTCACCAGTTTGAACCATGTCTCCAACATTAACATTAGTGCTAGATAAACTTGAATATTTACTTGTTAAGTTGTTTTTATGTTTAATCTCAATAGTTTTTCCAAACATTTCATCATCACTTACGTTGATTACTTCTCCTTCAAATACAGCTAAGACATCAAATGACTTTTCACTTCCATAAAGGACACCTGTATTTGGTAGATATGTTCTTTCATATTTAATTAAAGATTTTTGTTTTTGTTCTTCATCACTTGCTTTATCATAGAAGTTAATATGAATAGAAACAGATTCATCACTGAAAGGATGTTTGATTAAGTTTTCTATTTCTGAGTTTACTGGTAAGTAATAATTAGCAATATCTCTTAGTACATAAGAATTATTATCAACATTCATTGATTTAATAATACTTTTTGATACTCCAATAGTTATACCAACTAATCCAGCAATTAGTAAAACAAATAAACTAGTTACAACCCAAGATTTTAATCTTCTCTTTTTCATCTTTATCCACCTTCCTAATAGAAAGTGTTTACGGATATTTAAAAATTATACATAAATATTTGCAAATTCATCTGTATTATAGTAATAACTTAATATATATTTATAGTCTTTACTCATTTTAGCAAGTTCATTAGCTCCACTTTGACTCATTCCTACTCCATGGCCATATCCAAAAGTTGTTATAGTTATATTATCTCCATCTATAAAAACTGAAAAATCAGTGCTTCTTAAACCTAATAGTTTTCTAAATTCAATACCAGTATATGTTTTAGAACCAACATGGACCTTCTCAACATGGTTAGTTTTATTTCTACTTAGTATATCAATTGTTGTAAACTCTCCTAATTTTTCTACTAGTTCTTTTTTTGTAAATGTAGTATCACGTTTATATCCACTAGTACCTGTATCCCATGGTGAAGAAACTGATGTTATATCATTACTTTTAAAAACAGTCATTCCGTTTTCAGTATAGCCATTTGATGTTGAAAAGTAATAAGTTTTAAACAATTCATTATTCTTTTTGATAATAATACCTTCGGTATTTTTAACGACATTAGTTACAATTGTTTTATATTTATCATAAGTATTTCCCCATTTTTCTTTCATAGCATCATCATTAATATAGCATTGATCAGTTGAAGTTACTAAATTATCTTCATTAAAATTTTCTTTTTTCATCTTATAATAAGCAAAACTTCTTGCTGCTACAGCTTGAGCTTTTAATGCTTCTTCATTATAAGATGCTGGCATTTCGCAAGCAACTACACCAACAATATAATTTTCTAAAGTTTCATCAACTTGTTTTGTTTCCTCTTGTACTACTTCCTTACTCTCTAATTTAGGTAGTTTTTCAAAAAATTCTTCTTTATTAAAAGATGAGTTGTATTTATAAAAAAACAACCCTAGATATAATGCTAAGATTGGTACTGATGCATAAGTTACTATTTTCATGATTCCTCCTATATTATTGATATACTCATTATATCATATAAAAAATTTGCTAAAATATAACTTAAACATAGAATAAAAATTATCGATAAGAATCTTGCTTCCCATATATGGTTCTTTTTAATGAATCCATCAAAGTTTATTCCTGATACAGCAAAAGTGCACATTAAAATGGAAATAGCATAAATAATTAGTTTAGTCATGATCTATTTCCTCAATCATTTTTATTCTTCTAACGTGTCTTTCTTCAGCTGCAAATTCAGTTTTAATAAATTCATCAACCATATCTAAGATATTTGACATAGGTTCTTTATAACTCATCGCGATTATATTGGCATTATTATGAAATTTTGCTAAATGGGCATCATTCACCGAACATATACGAGCACATCTAATTCCATGTATTTTATTGGCAGCTATACTCATACCTATTCCGGTTCCACATAAAAGTATACCTTCATCAACTTCACGATTTTTCACAGCATTAGCTACTTTAAATGCAAATACTGGGTAATCATCTGTATCATAGTTTTCTGGGCTATAATCTATTACTTCTATTCCAAAACTTCTTAGATGATCAATTATTATTTTCTTTTCATTTACTCCATTGTGATCTGTTGCTATTCCTATTTTCATTATTCTTCCTCCATTGCTTTTTTAAATACTGGTAAAAGTCCAATATTTCCAGTTCTATGAACAGGTAGTTGATATAAATCATGACCTGGGAAATCATTTCCTTCTATTAAACAAGGTTTATTCTCTCCTAGACATACATCCCATGCTATATAACCAACTTCTGGTACTTTTTCACAAGCATCTATACATAATTTTTTTACACTATCCCACATAGGTATTTTTACACCCACTATAGGTTTATTTGTAAAGGGGTGAACCTCATAAACATTTGTATCTTTATCTATTGCTTTATAGTTAATAATTCCAGTTTCAACATCAACTGCTGTTACCATTCCTCCATGATTAAAGTTATCTACAACGTTACCTGAATTTCCTATTCTTAAATATGCAGTAACAACTTTTTTATTTAAAGTTACAACTCTTAAAGTATTAACACTTAAAGGATATAAATCATTCAATACTTTATTTTGTTTAGCTACTTCTTCTACTAATATTTGATTGTTTTCAAGTAACTTATTATATAATTCTTCAGCACTAAATTTAGTTGTATCAATTTTTTCAACACCTTTTCCACAAGATAAGCCAACTGGTTTAACTATAATTGTTGAGTGTTTTCTAATAAAACTTTTAAATTCATCTAAATTATCTATCGTTAATTTTAACCAGTCACGATTTAAATATTCATTAAATATTTCATTAAAAACACATTTGTCTTCAAATTTATAAATTGATGATGGATCATTATATTTTTTACAAATTGCATTGTTAATTCCTCTAGTAATAACTGTTTTTCTTTCCTTACCATTCATTTTATACATTTCAAATTGGTAGTAATCAACATAACCTGCTTGGTATTTTAAACCACACCAAACAACATCACAAAAGATAAATGGTTTAAATTTGTGATTTTTTTCATGAACCATGTCTATTGTTTTAAACATATTTCCAAAATTCATATTTTTAATTCTTTTTATTAAATAAGTTGCTTTACTCAATTTAATCACCTATATATATTTTACCATACAAAAAAAAAATAGACACATAAGTGTCTAATTCTTTACAATTAATCTTTATTAATATTGTATTTTTTGTTGAATTGTTCAATTTTACCAGTTTTTTTACGTTTTCCTTGAGCTCCTGTATAGAATGGATGACATTCAGAACATACTTCTAGTAATTGTTCTTCTTTGTTACTCATTGCTTCAAATGTAGCTCCACATGCACATTTAAAAGTACATTTAACTTGTTTTGGATGTAAATTTGCTTTCATTTAAATCCTCCTTCCGCCATAACTAAATTTAGTTATAGAAATTCACTAATTGATAGTATATCATAAATTAGTATTTTTTCAACTATTTTTATAATTATTCATCTACTAATTTAATATTTACGCCTACACTTGATAGTTTTTCAACGATTCTTTCATACCCTCTAAGCAAGTGTTCTATATTTTGTATTTCAGTTGTCCCTTCTGCTATTAAACCAGCTACTAACATACTTGCTCCAGCTCGAAGATCAGTTGCTTTTACTTTTTTTCCTTTTAAAGGAGTTGGGCCAATTATAATTGCTTTTTTATCAAAAGCTTGAATTTTTGCTCCCATGGAGTTTAAATGTGGAATATGTCTTAATCTATTTTCATATATAGTTTCTTCAAATAAAGATTCTCCTTCACATTGAGTTAAAAAAGTTGACATTGGTTGACCTAGATCTGTTGGAAAACCTGGGTAAACTGTGGTTTTTACATTTACAGCTTTTAAGTGAGAAGATGCAGAAATACACATTTTATTATCTTTTATTTCATAGTTAACTCCACTTTCATGAAGCTTATCTAAAAGTGCTTCTAAATGATTTTCTACAATATTTTCTAAAACTAAGTTCTCCCCTATTAATGCACCTATTAACATATATGTTCCAGCTTCAATTCGATCTGGTATTACTTCTACAAATCCGTCACCTAAATTTTTAACTCCATTTATTTCTATTCTAGAAGTTCCAGCTCCAAAAATACTTGCTCCCATGGAATTTAAGAAAGATGCAACATTAGCAATTTCTGGTTCTTTGGCTGCATTTTCAATAATTGTTTTTCCATCTGCAAGAGTTGATGCCAACATTATATTAATCGTTGCTCCAACTGATGGAAAATCTAAATAAAAGTATTCTCCTTTTAGGTGATCAGTTTTCATTTTAAATTCATCACCATCTGACTCAATATCTATTCCCATTTTTTTAAAGGATTTTATATGATAATCAATAGGTCTTGATCCAATTACGCATCCGCCTGGATAAGCAATTTCAGCATTGTGATATTTTCCAACTAAAGAACCCATAAAGTAGTAAGACGCTCTTAATTTACTAGCATATTCTTCAGTTATTTTTTTGTTTTTAACATTTTTATTATCAATTGTAATAGTATCATTTTCAAAAGTTATAATAGAACCTAGTTCTTGCATCATTTCGATTAATATTCTAACATCTGATATATCAGGAACATTTGTAATAACACATTTACCATTTGTTAAAATGCTTGCTGGAATAAGTGCAACTACAGAGTTTTTTGCTCCACTTATTTTTATTGTACCACTTATTTTACGACCACCTTCAATAACAAGTTTCTTCATCTATTCACCGTCCATTTGTTAATATAATTATATTATTAATGTATTTATTATTCAAGGTTTATATGACACGAAAAAAATCACATTATAGTGATTTTTGATATTTATTCATTACTTCTTTTACTAAAGTAGTATATTCAACTTCATCTTTATCTGTATCATCTATTAAACATAAAGGAGGATATATTACACACCACCAGTTCATTCCCCTTGACTCACCTAATTTTAATACCACCGAATCATAATATCCAGCATCATATTTTATTCCTTTATAATATTTAGTTGGAAAATAATTCTTTCCTATATTCAGTTCATAATTCATATTTATCTTATTTTCTAATAAATATTTATCGATTATCAAGGAAATATTAGATTTATTATTTAACAATTCTTCTTTTGCTTCTTCAGATGTATTGCTATCTTTTATAAATTCAAATACTTTTTTATCTAAATATTTACTTATTTTATTTTTTTCAAATATATCTTCATAAGTGTTGCTATTTGCAATTACTCTAAATCTAATAGATGCATCAGGTATAATTAATTCATCTTTATTATTTTTATTTATTAAAACTAACATTATTAAAGCCATTATTACTAAAATTTTTTTCATTTTGTTCACCTCTATTACATATATGAGGTAAATTTTTAAGTTTTATTCATTTATTATAAATAAATATCTATCTTTTCCGGATAAGTCTTTTTCAACTAGTATTTTGGCATCTTTAAAATACTTTTTAGCATATTCTTTTAAAATATTTCCTTGAGTATAACCTATTTCAAAAGCAATTATATTTTTATCTTTTAAATTCTTTTTACAATTTTTTATTATTTCTTTATAAAAGAATAAACCATTGTCTGGCGCGTATAATGCAATATTTGGTTCATTATCTTTTACTATATCCATAATTTTTTCATCAAAAGCAATATATGGTGGATTAGAAATAATAACATCATATTGTTTATCAATATTATCTAAAATGTTACTTTCAATAAAATTAATTTCAACATTGTTATTTTTAGCATTAGTAATGGCAACACTTAAAGCAGAAGAAGATATATCTGAAGCATCTACACTTCCATTTGTTAACTTCTTTAAAGTTATTGCAATGCAACCAGATCCAGTACATAAATCTAAAATATCTATGTTTCCTTTAAAATATTTTTTTATATAGTTATATGTTTTTTCAACTAAAGTTTCAGTTTCAAATCTAGGTATTAAAACATTTTTATCTACATTTATAATATTTCCATAGAAGTCAACATTACCAATGACATATTGTATTGGTTCTCCATCTATTACTCTTTTTATTTCTGATTCTAGTTTTTCTAATTCTTCTTTAGTTAATTCATAATCATAATTTATATTATCATCAAAAAAAGATGAAACTAGTAATTTCACCAAATGTTCATCTATTTCTAATTTGTATTTATTTATAAAACTACTTATTTTCATTTGTATCCTTATGAACTAGTTCTAATTTTTTAGGTTTTAATTCAGACTCTTTTTCTTCAGAAAAATACTTTTGCTCTATTTCAGTTGCATATTTTTCAACTAAATTTTCATATTTAGCACGAGTTTTTTCATCCATTCTAGAAACTATATCTTCTTTTGTTCTTCTTATTTGTTTAGACCACTCATATTGATGTACTTTTTTTGTTAATTCCAAATAATCTACATCTGTTACTAAATTAGGATGTCTTTTACCTAATTCTTCTTTTACACGTATTTCATTAGTTGCAATTTTAATTATTGCATCTACAAACATAGCGCCTATTGCAACAAAAAATAAAGATGTTGGAATACTTAATGGTACAAATACATTTAAAATAGCAAGTACAGTTATAATAAAACCAGCAAATGTAACTTTATAAACATTTCTTTCTAAATTAAATTTACTATGTTTATTTTCTTTTAAATCTGAATATTCATCTAATAAATTTCTATATATAGAATAATTATTTTCTTCTATATCTACATTAATATTGTTTCTATTTGTCTTTTTCATACTTCCCCCCTGTATACTTTAATAATATTTTTTATTGATTTTCTAGTTTTCTTCTTTGATCTTCAGTTATTAATGCATCAATTATTGGATCAAGATCTCCATCCATTACACGATCTAAGTTCATTACTGAGAAACCTATACGATGGTCAGTTACTCTGTTTTGTGGATAGTTATATGTTCTTATTTTTTCTGAACGATCTCCAGTACCAATTTTGTTTCTTCTATCTTGTCCTTCAGCTTCTTCTTTTTCACGTAATTTTAAGTCATATAAACGTGTTTTCATTATTTGAATAGCTTTTTCTTTATTTCTTATTTGGCTTCGTTCTGTTTGACTATAAACGATTATTCCAGTTGGAATATGTGTAAGTCTTACAGCTGAGTCAGTTGTGTTAACTCCTTGTCCACCACAACCACTTGAACGTGTAATATCTACTCTTATTTCATTCATATCTAATTCATAGTCGAATTCTTCTGCTTCTGGCATTACTGCTACAGTTGCTGTGGATGTTTGAATTCTTCCTTGGGATTCTGTTTCTGGTACTCTTTGTACACGGTGAGATCCACTTTCAAATTTTAATTTTGAATAAACATTTTCTCCTTTTATCATGAATTCAATTTGAGAATATCCTCCTGCAGTTCCTTCAACGGCATTAGTTACTTCAGTTTTCCACCCTTGTTTTTCAGCATACCTAGAATACATTCTAAATAAATCTCCAGCAAAGATATTAGCTTCATCTCCACCAGCTGCTCCACGAATTTCCATAATAATATTTTTTCCATCATTTTCATCTTTTGGAATTAATAAAAGTTCTAATTCATGTTCTAAGTTAGTTAATTTTTCAGTATTTTCTTCTAATTCCATTTGAGCTAAATCTCCTAAATCCGGATCATTAATTAATGATTTAGCTTCTTTAATGGAATTATTTACATCTTGATATTCTTGATATTTATTAACTATTGTTTCCAAATCACTTTTTTCTTTAGAAAGACTTTTCATTTTTGAATAATCATTTAAAACTTCTGGTTTTGATAATTCTTCTTCTATTTCTTTATATCTTTCTTTAATAATATTTAATCTTTCAATCATTTTTTCACCTTTTACATTGAATCTGTTTCTTCGGCATCATCAATTATAACTAAATCTTTTAAATCATCTTCTTCATCGTCATCATCAACAACTGTTTCATCATAGTTAACTCCATCTTCAGATTCTTCTTCATCTAAAACTTCTTCATCAACTACAATTTCTTCATCATCATCTGAATCAATTACTACTTTTTTAGTATGATTATCTGATAAATCCCAGAAACCTTTTTCTAACATTATAAATCTTTTATCTGTAGCAAGTAATTGGAAAAAATCAGCTATTTTACTTTCAAAGTATGATTCTGGTAAATGCATTACATCAATAACTGTTTTAAACAATTCTTGAATAGTCATCTTACTTCCATTTTCTTTTAATATTACATAAGCAACATCTGTATGAGACATTGTTTCTAATTCTTCATCACTTATTTTTATTGTTTTCATATTTTCCTCCTTAATATTCATTTGCATTATATGCAAGAACATAATAATTTGTCATTAATACTTAAAACAATAATAATTTTATCATATAATTATTGCTTGTCAATATAAATAATTAATATTCTATATTTATACATTTATTAACCATTTTATTTTCTTCTATTGTATATCTAATATTTATATTATTTTTGCTCTTTTTTATTATTACTTCTAAGATAGGAATATCAAAAATTAAATTATTTTCTTTTAAAGTTATTATAAAATTATTGTTCTTAAAATCCATTATTAAGATGTTTTCATCTTTTTTGATAAGTTTATCATTATCTATATCATATTCAAATATTATACTATCTATTTTAAATTTTATAACATTATCTTTTATATAATATGATTCTTCACGATTAATAATCGTTTCATCTTCACTTTTTAGTGTAAATTTAAGCTTTTCCATAAATTATTTCCTCACTTGGCGTTATTTTATCATAATTTTTTAAATTTGTCTCATTATAATAAAAGGTGATGAAATGAAACAATTAAAAAACTTATTTAAAATTGGTATTTTTCTTTTCATCAGTATCATTGTTGTCATTATTGGAATATATGTTTATTCATATTTTATGCCTGCTATGACGCTTAATTCAGCAAATTCTTATTATTTATATGATAATAAAGATAATTTAGTATATCAAGGTAGTAATAAAAGTGAGTGGGTATCGTTAAGTGAAATAGACCCAGAATTTTTAAAATACATTGTATCAGTAGAAGATCAACATTTTTATCATCATTTAGGCTTTGACATAGCTAGAATTGCTAAAACTTTAGTAACAAATATTAAATCAGGTAAAATTCTTGCAGGTGCATCATCTATAAGTCAACAATATGTTAAAAACTTGTATTTAACTTTTGATCAAACTTGGGAAAGAAAGATTGAAGAAGCTTTTTTAACAGTAAAACTAGAAACTCATTATTCTAAAGATGAAATATTAGAAGGTTATTTAAACACGATTTATTTTGGTCAAGGTATTTATGGAATAAAAAGTGCAGCTAGTTATTATTTTAATAAAGATCCAAGTAATTTAACTAAGGAAGAAGCTATAATATTAGCAGGTATTCCAAAAAGTCCGAATAATTATAATCCTATTTCTAATATGGATGCTTGTATGAAAAGAGTAAATGTTGTAAAAGAGGTACTTATCAACAATAAAACTATATCTAAAGAAGATGCAGATAGTTTAAATTTTGATAATTTAAATTTATATGGTCAAAAACAAAATAATAATTTAACAACTTTAATGTATTATCAAGATGCTGTTATGGATGAATTAAATAAAATAGAATCAATTCCTGATTCAATAATTAATTCTGGAGGAATAAGAATATTTACAAACTTAGATATGGACACTCAGAAAGCAATGGATACAGCTATTAAAGAAAAAACTAAAGAGGATGATAATCAAGTATCTGGAATTGTAGTTGATCCAAGAAATGGCAAAATTGTTGCTTTATCAGGTGGTAAAGATTATTCTAAAAGTCAATATAACCGTGTTTTAAAATCAAAAAGACAAGTTGGTTCTACGATTAAACCTTTTTTATATTATTCCGCATTAGAAAGTGGTATGACTGAAGCAAGTACATTTAAATCCGAAAAAACATCTTTTGTATTTCAAGAAAATAAAATATATAATCCAACTAATTATGGAAATAAGTATGCAAATAAAGATATCACTATGAGTCAAGCTCTTGCTTATTCAGATAATATATATGCTGTTAAAACTCACTTATTTTTAGGAGAAAACAGCCTAGTTAATACTTTAAAAAAATGTGGATTAAAGGAAAGTTTAGCAGCAAATCCTTCTCTTGCACTTGGGGCTAGTGAAATAAATATGTTAGATTATGCAAATGCTTATAATACTCTTGCAAGTGGTGGTATTAAAAGAGAACTATACTTTATTAATAAAATTGAAGATGCTAGTGGAAATGTTTTATATATTCATAAAAATCAAGAAGAAAAAGTTTTAAATGATGATTCTTTATATATTTTAAATGAAATGATGCGTAATACTTATAATTACAATTATGTTGATTATAATTCTCCGACTGTTTTATATTTAAATGGTAAATTAAATCAAAAATACGCTTTGAAAAGTGGTACAACTGATAACGATTATTGGATAAGTGGTTATAATAAAAATGTTTTATCTATTATATGGGCTGGTAATGATGAAAATAAGGATGTACCAAAGAGTTATTCTAAAGCTATTAAAGATATTTGGTTAAATTCTGTTAATGCCTATACTGAAGATATTATAGATGATGAATGGTATACCAAACCTGATAATGTAATAGCAATTCCAATGAATCCTAAAACTGGTAAATACGATGTTAAATCAAAAGAACTATTTTATTTTATTGATGGAACACAGAGTCCTTATATAAATTAAAAAACGACAACTATTGCTTGTCGTTTTTGTCCACTTTAATAACTATTTGATATATATCGCCAAAGTCAAATTCTTCAAATTTTACTTTTTGTTTCCTTTTATTCGCAAGTCCAATTATTTTCTTTAATTCACTTTCTATTTCTTCACTTGTATCAACAACTGGTTCATGATAAGTAACAGTTGGTGTTTCTTCCTTCTTAACTTCTTCAGGTTGCTCCTCTTCTTCGTCAATATCAATTACATCTAAATCTTCAAGTAATGGATTTGTTAGTGATTCATTTCTAAATGGATTTATTATCATTGATGGATCAGGATTCATATTTACGGTTTCATTTTCTAAGCTGTTGAAAAATAATGACTTTTTAACATTATTTTTATTAGAAAAATCATTTGTATATGAATAATTGGCTTCTTCTTCCTTAACTGGTTCAATATCATTAGAATTATTTATTATATTATTAACATTAACATCTATTTGGCTATTAGCGTTTATTCCACCAGTTACGTTGGAATTTTTTTGGTAACTCAATAGTATTTCTTGAATTTCATCATCAAGTCTTTTAACAGTCCATCTTTCATTAATGATTCTATTTAATAATTCTACTTGTTTTAATTTATCTGTTACTTTAAGTAAGCTTCTTGCATGTCTTTCACTTATTTTTTCTTTCATTAAGGCATCTTGGACTTGAGGATCAAGACTTAATAATCTTATTTTATTAGCAAGTGTAGATTGGCTAGTTCCAAGTCTTTTTGCTAATTGATCTTGGGTTACATATTTACGATCTAAAAGTTTTTTATATGATTTTGCTTCTTCTATTGCTGATAAGTTTCTTCTATGCGTATTTTCAATAATAGCAACTTCGGCTGATTCATTGTCATCTAAATCAGTTATAATAGCAGGAACAGCTGTAAGTCCAGCAAGTTCAGCAGCTTTAAATCTTCTTTCACCAGCAATTATTTCAAACTTATTACCTACTCTTCTTAATACTAAAGGTTGGATAATTCCATGTTCCTTTATTGATTGAGCTAATTCATCTAAACCTTCTTCAGAAAACACAAGTCTTGGTTGAAATCTATTTGGTATTATTTCATCCATATTTATTAATTGTATTTGAGATTCCATTTTCATTCTATTCACCGTACCAACCTATTTTATTCTATATTTATATTACTTTATTTTTGTCTTTTTTTCAACTATTCTTTTTATTTGTGAATAATTTCTAGGATACTTATTTGGAGTATCACTTACCTTTTCAATTAATATTATATTACGAGTAGAATTTTCTTTAATTAGTTCATAATTAAAGATATTTTTTATATTTCCACCAAGATTTTTTATTATTTCTTTTGACCTATTTAATTCATCATCTATTTTACCTTTTAAAGGAATAAAGTAACCTCCTATTTTTAAGAAAGGTATACTTAATTCAGATAAGATTTCTAAATCACTTACGGCACGTGAAGTTACCACATCAAATTTTTGTCTTTCACGATTTACATAATCTTCTGCTCTTTCATGGACTATTTTAATATTTTTTACATTTATTTTTTCAGCTAATAACTCTAAAAATTTTAGTTTTTTATTATTAGAATCCAGTAATGTAACTTCTATTTCTGGATGCATTATTGCTAAAATCATACCTGGGAATCCTGCTCCAGTTCCAATATCTAAAATACGTTTTGTATTTTTAAAATCAAAATAATGTTCTAACATTAAAGAATCAAAAAAATGTTTTAAAAGAATACTTTCATAGTCTTTTATTGCTGTTAAATTAGTATGTTCATTATACTCGATTAAAAAATTAATATAGGTATCAAACTTGTTCATAATTTCTTCTGTTATATTAATACCTAGTTTTTTAGTTTCTTCAATAAATTCTTCTCTATTCATTATTAGAATCCTTACTATAATGTTTTTTTAAATATACAGATAAAACTGATATATCAGTTAAGTTTACTCCACTAATTCTAGTAGCTTGTGCTAAAGTTTGAGGGCGTACTTGTTTTAATTTTTGTTTTGCTTCACTGGCAATATTAGAAACTAAATCATAGTTAATATCTTCAGGAATTCGTTTAGTTTCAAGCTTTAACATGTGTTCTATTTCACGATTTGTTTTTTCAATATATCCTTCATATTTTATTTCAATTTCAACTACTTCTAGTATTTCTTTATCATATTCTTTTGATAAATATGGAACTAAGTCAGTAATTTTTATTTGAGGTCTTTTAAGTAATAAATATCCACTTATACCTGTATCAAGTGCTTCTACATTTAAGTGATTTTTTATCTCTTCAGTTACATTTTTATTATTTATTTTTAAAGTTTTTAATTCATTAGTTAATGATTCAATGTTTTTTTCTTTTTCTAATAAATTATTATATTGTTCATCTGTTACTGAACCATATTTATAACCTATTCTTCTTAATCTTAAATCAGCATTATCATGTCTTAAAACTAATCTATATTCAGCTCGACTTGTTAATAATCTATAAGGTTCTTTTGTTCCTTTAGTTACTAAATCATCTATTAAAACACCTATATATGCTTCATTTCTTTTTAAAATTAATGGTTCTTCACCTTTAACCTTTTGACTAGCATTAATTCCAGCAATTAAACCTTGTCCAGCTGCTTCTTCATAACCACTTGTTCCATTAATTTGTCCAGCTGTAAATAAGTTATTTATTACTTTGGATTCTAGTGATGGTTTCATTTGTAATGGATTAATAGCATCATATTCAATTGCATAAGCAAATTTTAATATTTTAGCATTTTCTAATCCTTTTAAACTGTGTACCATTTTTTCTTGAACATCTATTGGCATAGATGTAGAAAATCCTTGTAAATAAAGATCTGGATAATAATCACTTTCTGGTTCTAGAAATAATTGATGTCTTTCTTTATCTTTAAATCTAACTACTTTATCTTCAATACTTGGACAATATCTAGGACCAATTCCTTCTGCATATCCTCCATACATAGCTGATTTATCTAAATTATCTTTTATAATTTTATGAGTTTCTTCATTAGTATAAACTAAATAACATTTTCTTTGTTTTTTAGGATCATAGTCTGGTTTTCTATCAAATGAGAAAGAAAGCAATTCATCATCACCTAATTCTTCTGTTAATACTGAATAATCTACTGTATTTGGATCAATTCTTTGAGGAGTTCCAGTTTTTAGTCTTTGTATTTCTAAACCTAAAGATCTTAATTTATCTGATAAATGTTTACTACTTGTTTCTCCATGAGGCCCTTCATATTTAAAAGTTGAACCAACAAGTATTTTACTCTTTAGATATGTACCAGTAGTTAAAACTAAACTTTTACAATAATATTCATTTTTCGATTCACATATTATCCCTTTAATTGTGTTATTTTCGACAATTAAGTCTTCTACCATTTCTTCTATAATATCTAAATTTTCAAGTTTATTTAACTCTTCTTTCATATTTTTAGGATAAGTTATTTTATCTCCTTGAGCACGTAAACTTTTAACTGCTGGACCTTTTCCTGAATTTAACATTTTTATTTGTAAATGTGATTTATCTGCAACACGACCCATAAGTCCACCTAAGGCATCTATTTCTCTTACAACTATTCCCTTAGCTGTTCCACCTATACTTGGATTACATGGCATATCAGCAATATTGTTCATATTTGAAGTTATTAAAGCTGTGTGCATTCCACATCTTGCTGCAGAGGCAGCTGCTTCACATCCAGCGTGTCCTCCTCCAACAACTATTACATCATAGTTCATATTTTCACTTCCTTATTTTCCTAAGCAAAATTTACTAAATAAAGTATCTAGCAATTCATCTTTATAAACAGCACCTATAATTTCTCCTAAATAATTATAAGCATCGTTTAAATCAACTGAAATCATTTCAAAAGGTACTTCATCTTTAATAGATTTAAGTGCATTTTCAATTGATTCAAGTGATTTACGAGTTAATGCAATATGTCTTGCATTTGATAGATAATTATAATTCTTACTTTCAATTTCATCAAGATTAAATAATTCAACAATTTCATTCTTTAAACTATCTAATCCATTTTCATTTAATGTATTTCCATAACATATATCAAGTCCATCTAATAAATGTTCATCTATTTTTGAACTTAAATCATTTTTGTTTATAAATACTATTTTTTTAGCTCTTATATCTTTATTTATTACTTCTAATTCTTCTTTATCTAGTGGTTCATTATTATTTAATACAAATATAACTAAATCGGCTTTTTCGAGTTCATCTAAGCTTCTTTTAACACCTATTTGTTCAACTATATCACTGCTTTTTCTAATTCCCGCTGTATCTATAAGATTAAACATTATTCCATTTATCATTATTGATGATTCTACAATATCTCTTGTAGTACCAGCAATATCTGTTACAATTGCTTTATTTTCATTTGTTAAATGATTTAATATACTGCTTTTACCAACATTTGGTTTACCTATAATTGCAACATCTATTCCATTTTTTACAATATTTACGCTTTCTGAATTCATTAGTAAGTTATCCAAATTATTTTTAATTTCTTTTAGTTCAGTTTCAAGAGATGAATAAGTAACTTCTGGATTATCTGCTTCTTCTGGATAATCATAGTTAACTTCAAGTTCTGCACTTAAATTTACTATACGTTTCCTGATATTTTTTATTATTTTAGATAAATTTCCTTCAACTTTATTCATTGCATATTTTCTTGATGCTTCACCTTCTGATGAAATAAGTTCTTGAATTCCTTCAGCTTCTGTTAAATCTATTCTTCCATTTAAAAATGCTTTTTTAGTAAATTCTCCTGGAGTTGCAAGTCTACACCCAGCTTTAATTAATAATTCTAAAACTTTATTAGTTGTTGAAATGCCTCCATGACAGTTAATTTCTACTACATCTTCTCTAGTAAAAGTCTTAGGAGCACGCATTACAGAAACTAAAACTTCATCAATAATATCATCTTTATCAACTATATAACCATAATGTATAGTATGAGTTTTAACATTTTCTAAATTTTTCCCTTTAAATATTTTATTTGCAATTGAAATTACTTCTGGACCAGAACATCTAACTATTGAAATAGCCCCTACTCCTAAAGAAGTTGATATTGCACATATATTTTCATTCAAAATAATCACCACCAATAAAAATACAACCCTATATTATCACTATAGAGAGTAAAAAAAAAGAGAATTATTTATTCTCCTTAGGTTTAATTACAACATGTCTTTCTGGTTCTTCACCTACAGATTCAGTATAAACATATTTATTATCAGATAATATATTATGTATTATTCTTCTCTCATATGAATTCATGTTTTCTAATTCTACTTCTTCTTTAGTATGTTCTACTTCACGAGCTAAATTTTTAGCAAGTCTTTCTAAGTATTTAACTTGTTTTTCTTTATAATTTTCTACATCTAGAATTAAGTATGGATACATTCCAATTTCATTCATAACTACTTGTTTTACAATTGTTGTAAGTGCGGATAAGGTAGCACCATTATGTCCAATAAGTATTTTATTATTATTAGAATACATTTTTACAGTTATTTGTTTTTCTCTTATTTTAGTTTCAAATGTTACTTCTAAACCCATGGAAGAAGTTATATTTTCAAGGTATTGTTTTATAAATTCAACTATGTCTGTTAATTTATAAACATACATTTTTATTACTTCTTTTTTTAAAAGACCCACTTTTTCTTTTTCAACTTTATAAAGAATATCACTTTCTTCTACATTTAGTGAATTAAGTGCATTTTCTTTTACTTCTTCTTCTGTTTTTCCTTCAAATACTTCAAATTTCATAACTAACCTACTTTCTTAAATATTATTGTTTGGAATACATTAAATGCATTTGTAACTACCCAATATAAAGCAATTGCTGATGGTAATTGAATAGATGCAATACCAATAAATACAGTCATAAAGATCATCATGTATTTAGTTTGTACCCCACTTTCAGTTGTTACACTTGTTTGATTCATCGTCATCTTAAATGATAATGCTGTGAATAAGACTATTAAAACTATTAAGATTATGTAGAAATAATTACCTTCTTTTATTCCAACTAAAGGCGTTGTACCTAATTGGAATTTCCAAAAATAGTTTTCAAATATTGCTGGAACCCTGTTGATTGCTTCTAGGAAAGCAAAGAATAAAGGAAGTTGAATAAATGATACTAAGCAACTGCTTAATGGATTAACACTATATTTTTTATAAATACTTAATGTTTCTTGACTCTTTTGCATCATTGATTCTTGATCAGTTTTATCTTTATATTTCTTTTCTATTCTTTCAAGTTCAGGTTGAGCTTTCTTTAAATTTTCTTGTTGTCTTATTGTTTTAGCACTAAAAGGCATCATTATTAAACGAATAATTATTCCCATAACCATTACGGATACACCATAGTTACCAAGCATTTTTCCTAAATTAATAATTACCCAAGCAAGTGGTCTAACAAATAATTGTACCCAAAGTCCATTATAAGCTTTTTTCTCATAAATTTTCATATTAGAACATTTTGGTAAATCACTTAATTTAACATCCATATATTCTTCGTACTTTTTATATTGTTCTAATATTTCTTCATTTTCTGGTAAACAAAGAATATTTGCTGATAAACTTTGACCAGTCTTTTCATCCATTACTCTTTTTTTATCTCCATCAACTAATTGTTTATTACATCCAGTTAATGTTAGAAGAATAATTGCTGCAATAACACATATTTTCTTTTTCATATTCTCTCCTATTTTAATGTCTTAATTAATTCATCATTCAAATTACTAAAAGATTCGTCAATTAATCCTTTTTTTATTATTATAATATAATCTTTACTATTTGAAAATAACTTTTTATTATTGTGAATTAATTCTCTCATAACTCTTTTAGCTCTGTTTCTTGTAACTGCATTTCCTAATTTTTTAGAAACTGCTATTCCAAATCTAGAATAAGCTAAATCATTATCCTTATTATATATAATAAAATTTTTACTTTTTTTAAAGGGACAATTATGAATAATGTATTCAAAGTCCTTATGTTCTTTAACAGTTTCATATTTTTTCATAATTTTCCTCCTCAAAAAGCTAATCATAATAGAATAAAAAGCCACAAAAGTGGCTTAGTTAATTATCTACTTAAAATTTTTCTTCCTTTTGCTCTTCTAGTTTTTAATATTTTAGAATTTTTACGTGCAAAGAATCCATGTTTTTTTGATTTTTTACGATTATTTGGTTGAAATGTTCTTTTCATTGTTTTCCACCTCCACATCTCAAAAGCAAAGTTATTATATAATAATAGAAATTAGAAGTCAATTATTTTTACGTATTTTTAGGTAAAAAACTTAGTTTTCAACTTTTCAACGTTGATTGTTAATAACTTTTTTTAACAATTGAAAACTTTTTTAATTAATTTGTTGAAACTGTTGAAAAGTCTATTTTTTTACGTTATTATAGTATACGAATTGTTAATAAGTTTGTTAATAACGTGTTGAAAAGATGATTTTTTAATTTATTACTTTATTTTTCAACAAAAGTGATTTACAATTTATTTAGTTAGAAAAATCAAATGTGAAAGTTGATTATTTTAATGGTAAAGCAGGGTGGTTAAATGGATAAGGAAGGTTTTTGGAATACTTTTTTAAATGTTCTTAGCAGTAAGTTAAATAATATTTCATTTAACACTTGGTTTAAGGATGCGGATATAATTAGTTTGGATAATCATACTTTAACTATATGTGCTGCTAATAAATATAAAAAAGATTATATAAATAATTATTATGAAAACATTATTAAAGATGTTTTAAAAGAAGTAAGTAATGAAGAATATGATTTTGAAGTTATTTGCAAAGAAGATATAAAAGAAGAAGAGGTCATTATAGAAGAACCTATAATGGATATGCCTAAATTTAAGAATAATAATTGTAGTAATTTGAATCCAAATTATACATTTGATAATTTTGTTGTTGGTAATTCTAATAGATTAGCTCAAACAGTTGGCTTATCAGTTGCTGAACAACCTGGAAAACTTTATAATCCCTTATTTATATATGGAAAAAGCGGGTTAGGGAAGACACATTTAATGCATGCTATTGGTAATTTTGTTACTGATAACTCAAATAAATCGGTTTTATATGTTACAAGTGAGAGATTTATAACAGATTTTACTCAAATTAATAGAAAAGATGATAACAACTTAGATTTAATTGCTCATTTTAAAGAAAAATATCGAAGTGTAGATGTATTAATAATTGATGATATTCAATTTTTAGGTGGTGCTAATAAGACTCAGGATGAATTTTTTAACACATTTAATGAGTTATATAGTTTAAATAAACAGATAATAATATCATCAGATAGAAGTCCAGATGACTTAAAAGTACTGGAAGAACGTCTTAGAACAAGGTTTACTTGGGGACTTACAGTTAATATAATGCCTCCAGATTATGAACTTCGTTTAAAAATTGTAAAAAATAAAATTGCAGGACATGAAGTAAGTAAAATGATTGCTCCTGAAGTACTGGAATATATTGCAAACAACTGTGAAAACGATGTTAGACACTTAGAAGGTGCTATAAATAGGTTATATGCAGTAACAGCAATGTATTCACCTAAAGAAATTAATCTGGAATTTGCAAAAGATGCGTTAAAAGATTATATAGGTTCTTCAGTATATATAACTAACAATGTTACTAAAATACAGAAAGCTGTTGCTGAATATTATGATTTAACAGTTGAATCATTAAAAAGTAAGAAAAGAACGGCAATCATAAATCATGCAAGGCAAGTAGCCATTTACTTATGTAAAATGACAACGGAAGAAACACTTGATAAAATTGGTTTGGAATTTAATAGAGATCATGCTACTGTAATTCATGCTTGTGATAAGATAGCTGATAGTTTAAAACAAGATGATGAATTAAAAGAAGAAATTAATAAAATAAAAGATAAAATCATGAATTAATGTTAATAACTTACAACTTATTAACACTAAAATATTAATAAATAAATGTAAAATTAGTGGAAAATAAAGTGTAAATGATAGTTTTCAACAATTTCAACACTAATAATAAAAATAATATATATAAAAGAAAGAAGGAATAAATATGAAATTTAGAATTAAAAAGAATATTATTTTAGACCAATTAGTAAATGTAAGTAAGGCAATATCAAGTAGAAATATAATACCTATACTTAATGGTATTAAGTTTGAACTTACTGAAGAAGGATTAACACTTATGGCAAGTGATACTGATTTAACTATCAGATCATTTATAGAAAAAGATAAAATAGAAAGTATTGAATCTACTGGAACAATTATTATTCAAAGTAAATTCTTAATAGATATTATTAGAAAGATGCCAAGTGACATTGTAAACTTTGAAGTAATTGATGATTTAAAAATAATGATTTACACTGACAATAGTAAATATAACTTAAATTGTTTAAATAGTTTAGATTATCCACAAATAGATATAGAAGAAAATGATAATTTTATTACTTTAAAATCAGGAGAATTGAAAACTTTAATTAAACAAGTAATATTTGCTATATCAACTCAAGAATCTCGTCCATTACTTACTGGTATTAATATAAAAGTTAATGGTAATGTTTTAGAGGCTATTGCAACAGATTCATATAGACTTGCTAAAAAGACAATTATATTAGATGAAAATTATTCTTTACCAGTTGATATTGTTATTCCTGGTAAAAATATTGATAATTTAGATAAAATATTAGAAGATAGTGAAGATTTAGTTGAAATCCATATATTTAATAACAAAATTTTATTTAAATATAAAAATGTTGATTTCCAATCAAACTTATTAAATGGTACTTATCCAAATACTTCTTCATTTATACCAAATGATTTCATATTTATTATTACAACTAAATTAAATGATTTATTCTCTTCAATAGATCGTGCTGCATTACTTGCTCAAAGTAAAGAAAAAAATATCATAAAAATGGAAACTAAAGAAAATATGTTAGAGATTTCATCATTTGCATCTGAAATTGGTAAAGTTGAAGATTATATTAATATAGATAAAAATACTTCTGAAGATATATCAATTTCATTCAGTGCAAAATATATGATGGATGCATTAAAAACATTTGATAGTGAAGATATAACAATATTTATGAATGGGGATTCTAAACCAATTATCTTAAAATCAGCTACTGATGAAACATTAATTCAATTGATTTTACCTATTAAAACTTATTAGAATATTAGAAAATTTAACTAATATTCTTTTTTTTGACAAAATTCGCGCTTTTCATCTGTTAGTATACAACCTCACAGGAGGGTTTTATGAAAGAATATATGATTACAGATGATACATATGCAATACTTCCAAATGGGCCAAAAAAGTCTATTATTATTGAAGAAGATAATCAATTTTATATAGATAATAGTCCAAAAGTTGTTATTAAGAAGAATGCTTTAATGTACGGATCTAGTATGGATGGAAGGGTAGAAGGTAGTATTTATTCAATTGGTTCTTCTTATAAGACACCAATTATGCTTAGTGAAAAGAATTGCCTACTATTATTTCCAACATCTTCTCCAAGATTAAGGTCTTGTATGTGGATTAATCTCATCAATGTAAAAAATATATTAAAAGATGGTAAAACTGGTAATGGAATAGTTGAATTTAAGAATGGAACATTTCTTTATTTAGAAATATCTTTTTATATATTAAATAATCAATATAACAGAGCTTTAAGATTAGCTCTAATAAGTGGGAAAAATAACTTAATTAAGTAGATTTTTCCTTTTTTTGTGTATTAAAATATGATATAATTAATATGTGTATAGGAGTACACAAATATGTGAAAATCTTTTAAAATTGAAATTAGGGGGTAAAAATGAAAATTTTAGATTTAAAATTGCTTAATTTTAGAAATTATGAAAAATTAAGTTTTAGTTTTGACCCTAAAAAGAATTTGATAATCGGAAAAAATGGAATGGGGAAGACAAATATAGTTGAAGCTATATATGTTCTCGCTTTTACTAAGTCTTTTAGAGGATCTAAAGAAAACGTTGTTATTAAATATAATACTGATTTAACTAGAGTTGAAGGCACTATTTTAGATAATTACAAGAATGATTATAAAGTTATTTTAAAAGAAAATGATAAAACTGTAAAAATTAATAATAAAAAAATTGATAAGATAAGTGATTATTTATCAAGAATAAATATAGTTTTATTTACTTCACATGATTTACTTTTAATAAAAGATACTCCAAGTGTTCGAAGAAAACTTATTAATATTGAACTAAGCCAATTTAGTAATGATTATCTTAAAGTATTAACTTTATATAATAAAGTATTAAAACAAAGAAATTTGTACTTAAAAACTTTATATTTAAATGGTAATGCTCCAATTAGTTATTTGGATATTTTGACTGAACAGTTAGTTGATTTAGGTATCAAAATATATGACTATAGAATGGACTTTATTAACGATATTAATAGTTATATTGAAAAAAATTACTTGGAAATTACTGGAAAAAGTGGTTTAAAACTAAAATATGATTCCTATTTTAAAGATATGACTAGAGAACAAATACTTGATAGTTATAAAAAGGATGAAAAAAAGGATATTATTTTAGGTAAGACTAATAATGGTGTTCATAAAGATGACTATGTTTTTGAATTAAATGAGGTTAATTTAAAAGATTATGGTTCAGAAGGTGAACAAAAAAATGCAATTATATCATTTAAAATGGCAGAAATTGAAATTTTTAGAAAAGAAAAAAACGTTACTCCTATATTGATATTAGATGATTTATTTAGTGAGTTAGATGAAGAAAAGATAAATAATATCATGCATTTTATAGATGATGATATTCAGACTTTTATTACAACTACAGAATTAAATAAAATTGATAATAAGATAAAAACTGATAGTAAAATATTTTATGTAGCAGATGGAGTTGTTGAGGAGGGTATTTATGAATAATGAACATTATGATGCAACCGATATTCAAGTTTTGGAAGGATTAGAGGCTGTTAGAAAAAGACCAGGTATGTATATAGGCACTACTGATGTTAAAGGATTACACCATCTAGTTTGGGAAATTGTTGATAATGCAATAGATGAAGCATTAGCTGGATATTGTAATAATATTGAAGTAGTAATTAATAAAGATAATTCTATTACTGTAAAAGATGATGGTAGAGGAATTCCAATAGGTATACATCCTAAAACACATATTTCAACAGTTGAAACAGTTTATACCGTATTACATGCTGGTGGAAAATTTGGTGGAGGAGGATACAAAGTATCTGGTGGTCTACATGGTGTAGGTGCTAGTGTTGTTAATGCCTTATCTAGTTGGTGTGAAGTAAGAGTATATAAAGATGGAAAAATCAATTATATTCGTTTTGAAAATGGTGGACATACTAAGGAACCATTACATGTTATTGGTGAATGTGAACCACATCGTACAGGTACAACAGTAACTTTTAAACCAGATCCAACTATTTTTGATACAGATGTTTACGATTATGAAACTTTGAAGGTAAGAATAAGAGAACTTGCATTCTTAAATAAAGGCTTATCAATTAATATTAGAGATGACCGTGATGATGAAGATACAACGGGAGAAACTTTCCTTTATGAAGGTGGAATTTCTGAATATGTTAAGTTTTTAAATAAAAATAAGACTCCTATTCATGATCAAATTATTCATTTAGAAGGTGAAGAAGAGGGCGTATTTTTCGAAGTTGCAATGCAATATAATACTTCTTATCAAGATAATATTTATTCATTTGTTAATAATATTAATACACATGATGGTGGAACACACGAAGAAGGAGTAAGACGTGCTTTAACTAGAGTAATAAATAATTATGCTAGAAAAACTAATATGCTTAAAGAAAAAGATGATAGTTTAACTGGTGATGATGTTAAAGAAGGATTAACAATGATTATTTCTTGTAAACATCCAAATCCTCAATTTGAAGGTCAAACAAAAGGAAGACTGGGAAACTCTGAAGTAAGAAAACTTGCTGACAGTGTTTTCTCAAAAGGATTTGAAAGATTTTTAATGGAAAATCCTGATAATGCTAGAACTATTGTTGAAAAATGTATTATTGCTAGCCATGCAAGACTTGCAGCTAAGAAAGCACGTGAAGTTACTAGAAGAAAAACAGATTTGGATCTACCTGGATTTATGGGAAAACTATCTGATTGTAAGAGCAAAGATAGAAGTGAATGTGAAATATTCTTAGTCGAGGGAGATTCAGCTGGTGGAAGTGCTAAAACAGGAAGAGATTCAATGACTCAAGCTATACTTCCATTAAGAGGTAAAATATTAAATGTTGAAAAAGCAAGACTAGATCGTGCCCTTGAAAATGCCGAAATTAGAACTATTATAACTGCTTTTGGTACAGGAATTGGTGATGAATTCGATTTATCTAAGTTAAGATATGACAAAATTATAATCATGACCGATGCCGATGTTGATGGTTCACATATTAGAATATTATTATTAACATTATTCTATAGATTCTTTAAACCAATTGTAGAAGCAGGACATGTTTATTCTGCAACACCACCTTTATATAAGGTAACTTGTGGAAAAACAATAAAATATGTCCTAGATGATAATGAATATAACGAATATATTGAATCTTTAAATGGTAAAAGCTACGAAGTTCAAAGATTTAAAGGTTTAGGAGAAATGAATGCAGCCGAGTTAAAAGAAACAACAATGTCAAAAGAAAATAGAATTTTAAGACAAATTACAGTTGAAGATTTAGTTGCTGCTGATAAGGTTTTTGAAACACTTATGGGTGAAGATGTTGAACCAAGAAGAAAATTCATTGAAGAAAATGCTCATTTTGTTCAAAACTTGGATATATAGGAGGTAAGGTATGGATAAGATTAATCAAAATAATATTGTTACAGAAGTTCAAGAATCATTTCTTGATTATTCGATGAGTGTTATAGTTGCCAGAGCTTTACCAGATTTAAGAGATGGTTTAAAACCAGTTCATAGAAGAATTCTTTATTCAATGTATGAAAATGGTTATACACCAGATAAACAATATCGTAAATGTGCACGTGTTGTTGGTGACGTTATGGGAAAATATCACCCACATGGTGATTCTTCAATTTATGAAGCTATGGTTAGAATGGCTCAAGATTTTAGTTATAGACATATGCTAATTGATGGACACGGAAACTTTGGTAATATGGATGGCGATGGAGCAGCAGCAATGCGTTATACCGAATCTAGACTTGCTAAAATTTCATTAGAATTGCTTCGTGACTTAAACAAAGAAACAGTAAATATGATTCCTAACTTTGATGAAACTGAAATGGAACCAGAAGTTTTACCTTCAAGATTTCCAAATATCTTAGTTAATGGAACTATGGGAATTGCCGTTGGTATGGCAACTAATATACCCCCACATAACTTAGGTGAAGTAATTGATGGATGCGTTGCATATATAGATAATCATGAAATAACTATTCCAGAAATTATGGAAAAGTTGAAAGGCCCAGATTTTCCAACTGGTGGAATTATTTTAGGTAACAGTGGTATAAAAAAAGCTTATGAAACTGGTAGAGGAACAATTACTATTCGTTGTAAAGCTGAAATTGATGAAAATAATGGAAAAAATAGAATTGTAATAACAGAACTTCCTTATGGAATCAATACTTTTGATCTTAAAACTAGAATAGGTGAATTAGTTAGAGATAAAATTTTAGATGGAATTGCAGATTATCATGATGCAACAAGTCTTGAAAAGGGTGTTAATATAATTATTACTCTTAAAAAAGAGGCAAATCCACAAGTAGTTTTAAACAATTTATATAAACATACACAATTACAATCTACTTTTGGTATTATTTTCTTAATGATAGATAATGGAACTCCAAAAGTTTTAAACATTAAAGAAATTATTTCTAAATATATTGATTTCCAAAAAGAAGTTATAATTAGAAGAACTAAATTTGATCTTAGAAAAAAAGAAGAAAGAGTTCATATTTTAGAAGGATATAAAATTGCTCTTGATAATATAGATGAAGTTATAAAAATCATAAAAGAAGCAGAAACTGATGTAATTGCTCGTGAAAAATTGATTCAAAGATTTGGATTTGATGAAATTCAAGCAAATGCAATTCTAGAATTAAAACTTCGTAGATTAACAGGTCTAGAAAGAGATAAAATTGAGAATGAACTTGCTGATTTAATTGAACAAATTAAAGAATTAAAAGAAATTTTAGCAAGTGAACAAAAAGTATTAGATATAATCAAGAAGGAATTACTTGAAATCAAAGCTAAATATGCTGATGAAAGAAGAACTAACATTGATATGACTGCAATAGATTATATTGAAGATGAATCCTTAATACCAGAAGAAGATATAATAGTAACTATATCAGATAAAGGTTATATTAAGAGATGCGTTTCATCAACATTTAAATCTCAACATAGAGGCGGAGTAGGAATAAAAGGAATGTCTACTAACGAAGAAGATTATGTTAAGTATCTAGTTAATGCGTCAACTCATGACTATATACTATTCTTTACTAATAAAGGTAAAGTTTATAGACTAAAAGGATATGAAATCCCAGAATATAGTAGACAAGCTAAAGGTTTACCAATTATTAACTTACTTCAAATTGAAAAAGATGAAAAAATTAATTCAATTATAAGTATTAGTAATGAAAATGATAACAAATATCTAATTTTTGCTACAAGAGATGGATTAGTTAAGAAAACTGCAGTGGAAGATTATGCAAACATACGTACGAGTGGAAAGATTGCTATTTCACTTAAAGATGGTGATGAATTAATAGATGTTAAACTTTCTGATGGAATTAATAAAGTAATTCTTGGATCTACATCTGGTCGTATGGTTGTATTTAATGAAAATGAGGTTAGACCAATGGGAAGAACTGCTAGTGGAGTTAAAGGTATTAACTTAGATGGCGGTTATAAATGTACTGGCATGGAAGTTGGTAAAGATGATGATAACTTGTTAATTGTTACTAAATTTGGTTATGGAAAGAAAACTTTAATAAGTGAGTATAGAATGACTAAACGTGGCAGCAAAGGAGTAAAAGCCTTAAACGTTACTGATAAAAACGGTGAAATGATAGCTCATAAAATAGTAAACAATGATAAAGACTTATTAATGATAACTGAATCTGGAATGGCTATTAGAATGGGAATAGATCAAATATCTCAATTAGGTAGAGTAACACAAGGTGTTAAGTTAATTAACCTTAAAGATAATCAATATGTTTCGACAATAAGTATATTGGATAAAGAAGCGGAAGAAAACTTTGAAGAAGAAACTGAATAGTTTCTTCTTTTTTTGAAAGACAAATATTTAAAATCTGAAATTATTAACAGCGCAAAAATTTAAAATTTGTGCATTGACAAAACAGTTATTATATAATCATCCAATGTTTCACGTGAAACATTAGTAAATTATTTTATATTTTTTTAATAAAAAAAGTTATTTAAAAAATGTCACTCTATTTTAATAAAAAATAGAGCTATATGTTTCACGTGAAACATATAGTTAAAATTATAAAACAAAATATTTTATATGCTAATAATTTAAAATATAAATATGTATTAATAAAATTATAAAGATTTTAATGTTTCACGTGAAACATTAAAATTTAAAAATAAATAGAAACTAATTATAAATACTTATAAATAATTATAAGTAATGTATTTTTAACTGAATCTGAATAATATTACTATGTTTCACGTGAAACATAGTAATATATATAAAAAAATATTAAAATTTATATATTTTACTCGTTTTTAAAATAATTTTTTAATAAAATATAAGTATTTATCAATTATTAACTAAATTAATTAAACATATAATTATTTTTTAATGTTTCACGTGAAACATTAAAAAGAAATAACTTGAATTAAGACAATAAAAATAATGATAATAATAAATTTTGTTATTAAAATACTGATTATGAAAAAATATATAAGCTCAATGTTTCACGTGAAACATTGAATTATAATTAATAAACTAATTGATAAATCGTTATATATTTTAAAAATATTAAAAAGCGGTTTTCATCTTGATGTTTCACGTGAAACATTAAAATAATTATATAAGCAAATAATTAAAATCTGCAACACTAGTTACAACAAATTTTAAATATTTGTAAATTGGTTAAAATGTATTGATTAACAATTCATAATCTGCTATAATTAACTTGCACAACAATTATGTTAGAACCTGGTCAGAGTAGGAATACAGCAGCCATAATAACCTCTAATTGTGTGTGCTTTTTTTATATATAAATATGGAGGAAACATGGTAGAAGAATTAATTAAAGAATCTTTAAAAGCAAAAAAACATAAAGATATCCCAGTAGCAGCAATAATTGTCAAAGATGGTAAAATTATTTCTAAAGCTCATAATGATAGAATAAAGAATAATTTAACAATTAATCATGCAGAAATAAGTGCTATATCTAAAGCAAATAGGAAATTAAAAGATTTTCGTTTATTTGACTGTGATCTATATGTTACTTTAGAACCATGTGAAATGTGTATGACAGTTATAAAAGAGGCACGCATAAAAAATGTATACTATTTAATACCAAGAAATGAAAATAAAAAACAATTTGGCAAAACAAACATTTGTTTGATTAATACTGACGAAGATAAAGTTAGTAAATATAAAGAAATGTTGACACAATTTTTTAAAGATAATTGTAACAGATAAGCCTAATATGATATAATTTACCTAGGTGAATCTTATGGACTACAAGGTTTTATACAGAAAATATAGGCCAAGTGATTTTAATCATTTGGTTGGACAAAATTCTATAAAAAAAATATTAGTTAATTCCATTATAAATGATAAAATTGCACATGCTTATATTTTTACTGGGCCTAGAGGCACAGGTAAAACAAGTACAGCTAAAATATTTGCTCGTGCTTTAAATTGTTTAAATCCTAAAGATGGAATATCTTGTGGAGAATGTGAAAACTGCAAAAATTTTAATCAAAATCCAGATATAATAGAACTTGATGCAGCTAGTAATAATAGCGTTGATGATATAAGAAATATTGTTGATTCAGTAAATATTGCTCCAACTAATAGCAAATACAAAATATATATTATTGATGAAGTTCATATGCTATCAACAAGTGCTTGGAATGCTTTTTTAAAAACTCTTGAGGAACCTCCTCATAATGTCATATTTATTTTAGCAACAACAGAAATTCAAAAAGTTCCTATAACTGTTTTATCTAGATGCCAAAGATTTGATTTTCAAAGAATTGATAGAAATGAAATTAAGGAACATCTTAATAATATTTGCAAAGAAGAAGACATAAAATGTTCTGAAGAAGCTTTAACGGAAATAGCATTTTTATCAGATGGTTGTATGCGTGATGCTTTAAGTATATTAGATCAACTATCTAAGATAAGTGATGAAATTACTATAGATATAATTAAAGAAAATTATGGAACCATAACAGATGATGATATAGAAAAAATATATGTTTCTATCTTACATAATGATTTAGATAGCTTACTTCTAAAACTAAATGAAATTAAAATGAGCGGTATAGATATTAAACTATTACTGGATAAAATGATTGAATATTTTTTAAATAAAGCAATTAGCTTTAAACAAAAAGGAGTAAGTAACAATGCCTTTAAACAATTAAGAAAAATTATCAATTCATTAAACGAGTTACTTGGAAAAATAAATAGTAACTCAAATGGTTTCTTAATGTTGGAACTTGAATTAATATCTTTTATTAATGATGATGAAGTTAATTTAAGCAGTCGAGATATTAATCAAATTATTTCCCGGGAAATAATTTCAAAAGACATGAAAATTGACGTAAACAATATGTTAAATAGTAATGATTCAGGTTACTATAAAGTAGATAAAGAGTTTATTGATGTTAGAACTAATAATGCTTTAGTCAATGCAAGTAAAGAAAATAAAATAGCATTTATTGAACTTTGGAAAAACTTTTATAATTATTTAGAAAATAATGATGAGAAAGAATTTAGAAATATAGTGAAAAATTCAGTACCTCAAATAGTATCAAATTCTTATGCTTTATTAGTCACAAAAAGTGAGAGTTCAAAAATTATTGGTAATAAAAAATTACATGAGTTAGAAATACTATTTAAAAAAGTTACTGATAAAGAATATAAATTTATATTTTTAAATGAACAAGAATGGAAAAAGTTTTTAACAACATACGATAAAGAAAAAAAATATGAAATAATAGATGAATCAGGATTCATTAATAAAGATGATAATTCGTGCCAACTTGCAGAAAGTATATTTGGCACAAATAATGTGAATATGGAATAGGAGAGATAAATATGAATATGAATAATTTAATGGCACAAGCCCAAAGAATGCAAAAAGATATAGAAAGAAAACAACAAGAAATATATGGAACAGAATACACTGGTTCATCTGAATTAGTTGATGTAATATTAACTGGTGATAAAAAATTAAAAAGTGTAAAATTTAAAAAGATGGAAAATTTTGATGCAGATGATCTTGATATTTTAGAAGATATGGTTAAAATTGCATTTAATGATGCAGTTACAAAAATTGAACGTGATATTGAATCTAAACTTGGAATGTATGGTAAACAACTAGGTGGATTGATTTAATATGTATCCAAGCAGTTTAAATAATGTAATAAATTCATTTAAAAAATTACCTGGTGTAGGAGAAAAAAGTGCTGAGAGAAATGCACTCGCTTTAATTGAATTAAGTGATGAAGATATTGATAATTTTGTTGAAGCAATAAAAGACTGTAAAAGCAAATTACATAGATGCAAAATATGCGGACATTTAACAGATTCTGAAATTTGTTATATTTGTGAAAATGAACATAGAAGAAATGATTTAATATGTGTAGTAGAAGATTATAAAAGTGTATTTATGTTTGAAAAGTCTGGAACATTTAATGGAAAATATCATGTACTTAATGGACTTATATCTCCTATGGATGGTATTTATCCAGAAGATATTAATTTATCTAGTTTAGTTAGTAGATTAGATGGAGTTGAAAATGCTGAAGTTATTGTAGCTTTAAAATCTTCAATTGAAGGAAAAACTACAACATTATATATTAAAAAAATATTAGAAGATAAAAATATAAAAGTTACAAGATTATCTTATGGTATTCCAATGGGAGTTGAAATTGATTATTTAGATTCCTTAACTTTAGATCAAGCATTATTAGATAGAAAAGAAATATCATAAAGAAATATTTATTTAAATATATTGTAATATGGTGATTACATGAATAAAATAAAAAAAATGTTAAAAAACGTTTTGTTTTCAACAATTACAATTTATAGTTTAAATATAATTTTAGTAAAACTTGGTTATTATGTTCCAATAAATTATTTTAGTTTAATAGTAACTTCAATACTAGGATTTCCTGGCTTAATAATTTATGGAATATTAGCATATAAATTTTTTTGGTGATGATATGGACAAAGAAGCAATAATTAAAAATATAGAAAAAACATTTCTTGAGAAAAAAAATTCTCATGCTTTTTTGTTTGAAACAAACAATATCACTAAATGTTATGAAGATGTATTAAATATTATAAAAGTTATTACAAATCATGAGTATGATAATTTAATTGATAATAATAATTTTCCAGATTTAATTTCAGTTGAACCAGATGGAAAAGAAATTAAAGTTTTTCAAATTGAAAATATAATTGATACTTTTTCTACTACTTCAATAATGGGAAGTTATTCAATATATATTATAAAGGAAGCAGAAAAATTAAATTTGTCTTCTGCTAATAAAATTTTGAAGTTTTTAGAAGAACCAGAAAAGAACATTGTAGGTTTTTTTATAACTACTTCTGTTTCAAAAATATTACCTACTATAAAAAGTAGATGTGAATTATTTAAGATAAATTACAAGTTTGAAGATATTAAAGATGTATTATCTATAACTGAAGAACAATATAAATATTTTGAAGAAACAATGGATTTTGCTTTTAAATTAAATTCAACTAAAAAATATATATTAATGAATCATGTAAAACAAATTGCTAAAAAAGAAAGATTTGAAATTGAAACAATACTTGATATATTAAGAAAAGCGTATATAATAAAGTATGATTATTTATTAAATCAATTAAATTGTGATAAATCATTAATTGAACAAATTTTAGTAAGTGTAGATATTAATGATATAAAAATATTAGCTAAAAGAATAACATTGATTGAACAAATTCAAGGTGAATTTAAATTCAATTTAAATAAAGAATTAATTTTAAACAAAATGATATTAATGTGGGAGTAGTTTTATGAAGATATGTGGAATAAAATTTAAAGATTCTGGTAAAATATATTATTTTAAATATGAAGATTTGGATCTAAAAAAGAATCTAACAGTTGTTGTAGAAACAGAAAAAGGTGAACAATTTGCAAAAGTAACAGATATAGATATTAAGGAATCTAAAAATATAAATATAGAAAATATGAAACCAGTACTTAGAATTTCAACAAAAAAAGATTATAATAATTATTTGAATAATTTAAAAGATGCAAAACTTGCTTTAAATTATGCAAAAGAGTTAGTAAAAAAGATGAATATAAAAATGAAAATACTAGACGCTTCTTATACTTTAGATAGAAAACAACTAATTTTTAATTTTATTTCAGATGATCGTGTTGATTTCCGAGATTTAGTAAAAGAACTTGCTGCCAAATATAAAACAAGAATTGAACTTCATCAAATTGGAGTAAGAGATAAATCTAAAGAAATTGGTGGATTAGGTCATTGTGGCAGACCATTATGCTGTGCTTCATTTTTAAATGGCATAGATACAATAAGTATAAATATGGCAAAGAATCAAAATATTGCTTTAAATCCAAGTAAAATTAATGGGGCTTGTGGTAGATTATTATGCTGCCTTGCATATGAAGATGATGTATATACATGTCATAGAAAACTTTTACCAAAAGTAGGAGAAAACGTGAAGACTCCAGATGGAGAAGGCAGAGTTGTTTCAATAGATATTTTAAATAAAAAATACACGGTTGAAATAAATGGAGATAAATGTGTTTATGAATCAGATAGAATTAAATGATTTATATGATTATGATATGAAAATATACCAAAATAAAGATTATTTTAAATTTTCAGTTGACTCAGTTTTACTAGCTGAGTTTGTTAAGGTTAGAAAAAATTCTAAAAATATCTTGGATTTATGTTCAGGTAATGCACCAATTCCATTAATTTTATCAAAAAAATACGGTAGCAAAATTAATGTAGTTGCTTACGAAATACAAAAAGAAATTTATGAGCTTGGTAAAAAATCAATTGAGGTTAATAACATTGGTAATATTGATTATAGAAATGATGATATAAAAAATATTAATTTTAAAACAAAGTACGATATTGTTACATGTAATCCACCATATTTTGTTTATCATAATGAAAAAATTATAAATGATAATGATATTTTAGCTAAAGCAAGACATGAAATAACTACTAATTTAGATGAAGTTGTTTCAATTGCAGCAAAATCTTTAAATGTTGGTGGATATTTCTATCTTGTTCATACAAGTTCAAGAATTATAGAAATTATTGAAGCATTAAAAAAATATAAATTTGGTATAAAAAGAATTGTCCCTGTTTATGATAATAGAAATGGTGAGAGTTCACTAATATTAATTGAAGCACTTTATGGTGGAAAAGATTATGTAAAAATAGAGAGACCAGTATATATAGATGAAAATAAAACATATCAAGGAATCTTTGGAGGTACAAAATGAAACTAATAGTTGGACTAGGAAATCCTGGTAAAGAATATGAAAAAACTAGACATAATATAGGCTTTATGGCAATTGATAATTATTTAGGTGAAGTAAAATACTCAAAAAAATTTAATGGAGAATATTATGAAACAAACATTAATGGTGAAAAATATATTTTTGTAAGACCTTTAAGTTTTATGAATTTATCAGGTAAAGTAGTATATGATTTTATGAATTTTTACAAACTAAATATAAATGATTTGTTAATTATCCAAGATGATATGGATTTAGATTTTGGTAAAATAAGAATAAAGATAAATTCATCTTCAGGTGGACATAATGGAATAAAAGATATAATTAAGTATTTAAATACAAATGAATTTGCAAGAATTAAAGTAGGAATTGCACATAATAGAAATATGGATACAAAAGACTATGTACTATCAAAATTTTCTCCTAATGAACTAGAAACACTTAATTCATCTTTTCAAACCATTAATCATATAATTGAAGATTTTAATAAACTTAATATTCAAGAATTAATGAGTAAATATAATTAGGTGATATTATGGATTTTTTAAGTGATATTTTTGAATATAAAAATGGATATCATGTTTGTGGCCTTACAGAAGAATTAACTATTCAATATTATTTAAATTACTATAAGAAGACGAATGAAAATATTCTTATAGTAACGAATACTTTATATGATGCAAATAAGATGTTTCAAGGATTAAAAACATATACAGACAATGTCTGTCTTTTTCCGATGGATGATTTTTTAGCATCAGTAGCTCTAGCTATATCACCAGATTTAAAAGTTAGAAGATTAGAAACCTTAGAAAGACTTAAAAATGAGAAATGTATTGTTGTTACAAACTTAATGGGATATTTAAGATTTTTACCAACAAAATCTGAATCAAGCAAATATGAACTAAACTTAGTAAAAGGTAATACTTATGAAAGAGAAGAACTTTTAAATACCCTTAATATTTTAGGATATAATCGTGATTCTTTAGTTACTTCAACTGGAGAATATGCTGTGCGTGGATATATAATTGATATTTTTCCAATTGAAAGTGAACATCCAATAAGATTAGAATTTTTTGGAGATGAAATAGATTCAATTAGATTCTTTAATGAAGAAACTCAGTTATCAATAAATGAAGTATCTAGTTATAAATTAATGCCATTTTCAGAAATATCAACTGATGAACATAATTCGCTTTATGAATACATGAATAATCCATTTACTTTCTTTGTTGATGAAAATCAAATATTAAATGGTTATGAAAAAATACTTATTGATATAAAAGAATATAATGAATCAAAAAATGAAGATATTAAATATATGTATAATTATGATGAAATAATGGTTGATAATTTTATAAGAATCGAAACTGTTAATAATTATTCAGATAGTTTATCTTATAATTCAAAACCTATGATTAAATTTAAGGGTAACTATGATTCTTTAAAAGATTATGTAAATTCTAATTGTAAAAAAAATACTTTAATTATTTATTTAAGTAATGATAGACAAATTAATTCTATTGAATCTTTATTTGAACGTGTTAATATTGGTTCAATCGTCCCTGGTGAAATAAACATAATAAAGAAAAAGATAAATGAAGGATTCATTATAAATAATTATTCAATAATAAGTGAGTATGATATAGATGATGTAAAAGTAATTAATACTTATAAAAATTCTTATAAATTAGGTAGAAAAATAAAGAGTTTTGATGATTTGAAAGTGGGAGATTATGTAGTTCATCAAAGTAATGGTATAGGAATTTATGGTGGAATAAAAGCACTTACTAAAAATGGAATGATGAGAGATTATATTTTAATTAACTATGCAGGTAATGATAAAGTATACATTCCAGTTGAAAAAATAAATACTATATATAAATTTTCAGATGCAGATGGTGTTCAACCTAAAATAAATTCTTTAAATTCAACTAACTGGGCTAAAACTAAAATGAAAGTTAAAGCTAAAATCAAAGATATTTCTGATGAGTTAATAAAACTTTATGCAGCTAGAAACAGTATCAAAGGGGATGCTTATAAAGATTATCCAGATGAAGAGGTATTTGATTCCTATTTTGAATATACCGCAACATCTGATCAAGAAAAATGTATAAAAGAATTAAAACATGATCTAGATTCACCGGTGCCAATGGATAGACTTTTATGTGGTGATGTTGGTTTTGGTAAAACTGAAGTGGCATTTAGAGGTATGTTTAAAACGGTTATGAACGGACACCAAGTTGCTTATTTATGTCCAACAACGCTGTTATCTAGACAACAATATTTAAATGCTCTTGAAAGATTTAAAAATTATCCTGTTAACATTGCTTTACTTAATAGATTTGTATCAGTTAAAGAAACAAATCGGGTAATTAAAGGTTTAAAAGAAGGAACTATTGATATAGTTTTTGGAACACATAAACTTCTAAATGATAAAATCGATTATAAAAATTTAGGATTACTTGTTATTGATGAGGAACAAAGATTTGGGGTAACTCATAAAGAAAAAATTAAAGAGTTAAAAAATAATATAAATGTTTTAACTTTGTCAGCAACACCTATACCAAGAACATTAAAAATGGCTATGAG
The DNA here is from genome assembly GCA_934098345.1 of uncultured Bacilli bacterium. Taxonomy (GTDB): domain Bacteria; phylum Bacillota_I; class Bacilli_A; order RF39; family UBA660; genus CAG-582. The sequence goes on along the minus strand of CAKONX010000001.1, from coordinate 16,250 downwards.
TGGATTAAGAGATTTATCTATAATTGATACGGCTCCAGTTAATCGTTATCCAGTTCAAACCTATGTCTTAGAAGAAAATGATGTATTAATTAAAGATGCAATATATAAAGAAATGTCTAGAAATGGGCAAATATTTATTCTTTATAATAAAGTTCAAAGTATAGTTGATGAAGAAACTAAGATAAAGAAGCTTGTACCTGAAGCAAGAATTGCAATTGCACATGGTCAAATGGATAAAAATGAGCTTGAAAATATTGTAAGTGATTATATTGATTATAAATATGATATTCTTTTATGTACAACTATAATTGAAACTGGAATTGATATTCCAAATGTAAATACTTTAATTATAATAGATGCAGACAATTTTGGATTATCACAACTATATCAACTTAGAGGAAGAGTTGGAAGAAGTGATAAAATTGCATATGCTTATTTAATGTATAAACCATCAAGAATATTAACAGAAACAGCTAAAAAAAGGCTTCAATCTATAAAAGATTTTACAGAACTTGGTTCTGGTTATAAAATTGCTATGAGGGATTTATCTATTCGTGGAGCAGGTGATTTACTTGGAAGTGAACAGGCTGGATTTGTTGATTCTGTTGGTCTTGAATTATATACTCAAATGGTTCAAGATGAAATAAAAAGGCTTAATGGTGAAGAAGTTATTGAAGAAGATGATAAAAATCCATTAATAGAAGTTGCAAATCATATAGATGACAACTATGTTAAAGAAGAAGATATTAAAATTGAAATTCATAAAATCATTAATGAAATCAAAGATGAAGATACTTTATTAAAAGCTAAACAAGAAATTGAAGACAGATTTGGTACAATTGATGAAAAAATGGAAATATATATGTATGAAGAATGGTTTGAAAAATTAGCAAATAAGCTTAATATTACTAGAGTTAAACAAACAGATGCTTCTATTGAATTAGAATTAAATGAAGATGTTTCTAATAAAATAGAGGGAGATAAATTATTCTTACTTGCATATAATATTAATCCAAAATTTAGATTTTCTTATAAGATGAAAAAAATATTTATTACTTTACCAAAAGTAAATTTAGAAAAACATTTTATATATTATGAAGTAAAATTATTAGATGAAATTGTAAATATGATAGATAAATAACTTGAATAAAATTATTATACATGATATATTAAGTTCGTTAAGCAATGAAGGAAAGAAGTTATTTGAAGGCTTTTTTAGAGAATCTGGTTAGGTGAAAGCAGATAAGTTAGTAAAATAATCGAATGGCTCTGGAGTTTAAATCGTTTTAATCGCGTTAAGATATAAAGTGTATGAATACATTCATAAAATAGGATGGTACCACGGATTAGTTCGTTCCTATATTATGAATGTTTTTTTATTGGTGGTGATTATTTTGTTAATAGAAAAAAGTATTACTATTATTAATTTAAGGATATTTAAACGGATGTGTTAATATACTATGAATTAATAATATAGAATAAAATTTATAAGGAGAATGATAAAAATGGAAAAAGAAAAATATTATATTAGTACAGCAATTGCATATACTTCAGCTAAACCTCATATTGGAAACACATATGAAATTGTTTTAGCAGATGCAATTGCAAGAAATAAAAGATTAGAAGGATACGATGTTTATTTTCAAACAGGAACAGATGAACATGGAGAAAAAATAGAAATTAAAGCAAATGAAGCTGGAATTGAACCACAAGCATATGTTGATAAAGTTGCTAGTGAAATAAAAACTATATGGGATTTAATGAACACTACTTATGATAAATTTGTAAGAACAACTGATAAGCATCATGAAGAAGTAGTTCAACATATATTTAAAAAAATGTATGATAAAGGTGATATTTATAAAGGTGAGTATAAGGGATTATATTGTACACCGTGTGAATCTTTTTGGACTGAAAGTCAATTAGTTGATGGAAAATGTCCTGACTGTGGAAGAGTTGTTCAAGAAAAATGTGAAGAAGCTTATTTTTTCAGATTATCTAAATATCAAGATAAATTAGTTGAGTATATTGAAAGTCATCCAGATTTTATTCAACCAGAAGCACGAAAAAATGAAATGTTAAATAATTTTATTAAACCAGGTCTTCAAGATTTATGTGTTTCACGTACTTCATTTTCTTGGGGAATACCAGTAGATTTTGATCCAAAACATGTTGTATATGTTTGGTTAGATGCATTAACAAACTATATTACAAATATCGGGTATGATGTTGATAATGAAACAGAAGAATTTAAAAAGTTATGGCCAGCTAACTTACATTTAATCGGTAAAGATATTGTAAGATTTCACACAATTTATTGGCCATGTTTCTTAATGAGTTTAGATTTACCAATTCCAGAAAAAGTATTTGGACATCCTTGGTTAATCATGTCTGATGGAAAAATGAGTAAGAGTAAAGGTAACATTATATATGCTGATGATCTTGTTAACAAATATGGCGTAGATGCAATTAGATATTTCTTCTTACATGAAATACCATTTGCAAGTGATGGACTTTTCTCAGAAGATTTGCTTGTTGAAAGAATAAATGGAGATTTAGCAAACATTTTAGGAAATTTAGTTAATAGAACCATTTCTATGTCACATAAATACTTTGCTGGAATTGTTGAAAATACAAATGTAACTGAAGATGTCGATAATGCTTTAATAGAAAAAGTCGAGGCTTTATCAGTTAATTTTAAGAAAAAAATGGATGATTTAAAAATTGCAGATGCAATAGATGAAGTATTTAATTGTTTAAGGGCAACTAATAAATATATTGATGATACTACTCCATGGGCTCTTGCTAAAGATGAAACAAAACAAGATAGATTAAAAACTGTTTTATATAATTTAATAGAATCTATTAGAATTTGTACAGTATATCTTCAAGCATTTATTCCTGAAACAACAAAAAAAATATTTAATCAAATTAATACAGATTTAAAATCTTATGAATCAGCTAAAAAGTTCGGTCAATTTAAATCAGGAACTAAATTAAATAATCCAGAGATTTTATTTGTAAGAATAGATAATAAAAGTGAGTAATCACTTTTATTATTATTTAGAGGAGAATGTATGAAATTTACAGATACACATGCGCATATTTTTAAAGAATATTTTAGTGATTTTGGTAAAGTTATAGAAGATGCTAAAAATAATTCGGTTTATAAAATAATAAATGCAGCAACCAGTTTTGAAAATATAGAGGAAGTACTTGAAACAAGTGAAAAGTATCCAAATATTTATGTTTGTATAGGATTACATCCAGAAGATTTAGTTAAAGATTATACTAAATTAGAAAAATACATTGTTGATAATTCAAATAATAAAAAATTAGTTGCTATTGGAGAAATTGGGCTTGATTATTACTATACAAAAGAAAATAAAAAGGAACAAATCGAATTATTTGAATATCAATTATCTTTAGCAGAAAAATATGGGTTACCAGTTGTAGTCCACTCAAGAGAAGCAACTCTTGATACTATCAATTCATTAAAAAAATTTAAAGTTGAAGGAGTAATTCACTGTTTTAGTGGTAGTTTAGAGACAGCTAATATCCTAATTAATATGGGTTTCTATATAGGTGTTGGTGGTGTAATGACATTTAAGAACTCTAAAATAGATACAATTATTAAAGAAATTCCTTTAGATAGAATTATTTTAGAAACTGATTCTCCATATTTAACTCCTGAACCATTTAGAAAATATTCTAATGAGCCTAAGTACATTAAAACTATTGCTGAATATTTAGCAAATTTGAAAAATATTAGTCTAGAAGAAGTTTCAAGAGTTACAGAAAAGAACGTAAGGGACTTATATAATATCTAAAAAATAATATAAAATTTGTGTAAAGTGTTTACTTATGTATTGATTTTTGCTAGAATTGATATATAAGGTGATTATATGATGATTAAGGGTAGTAACAAATTTTTAAAAGCAACAAAAATCATATTAATAGTTTGCTCAGTTTTTGTAATTCAAAGAGTAAACTTAATTAATTTAAATGACAAGATAACTAACGAGAATTTAAATAAAACTATAGATTTAACAGCAATGACTTATAAACTTAATGAAATACAATTAAAAGATAAATATTATCCATTAGATACTTTTACAGGAGATTTAACTGGATACGGAGCAAATTGCCCTTTATGTAGTGGTAAACTTGGATGTACTGGTCAAGATGTAACTGATGGAACAACAATTTATAATGATGCTGATTATGGTGAGGTTAGAATTGTTGCTTCAAGTAAAAATCTAAAATGCGGTTCTATTGTAACATTTGATGCTGGTTATGTAAGTGATAAAAAGGTAGTTGCTATTGTATTAGATAGAGGGGTACTTGGTACTGATCTTGACTTATTAGTAGAAAATGAAGATTATGCATTAAAAAATATTGGAAGACACAAAATAAATTACGATGTTTTAAGAAATGGATGGGAAAGATAAAAGAAGTTACATTTTATGAGTAACTTCTTTTTCTTTATTAAATTTATTTAATATTTCGTCAAATTCTTCTATTAAATTTTCTTTTTCTAATGAATTTGGTAATTTTTGTAATTCTTCTTTTAAATAATTAATAGTCTCTAATGTAGTTTTCATTTTTAATCTTCTAATAATAGATTTATAATCCATGCCATATATAGTTCCAACTTTGGTAACAAAGTTATTAATTTCTTTTATAAAGGCGCTTAGTTTAAAATATTCTTCTTTTATTTCATCAAATTGTTCAGAAGATAAAATTTCTTTTAAATTACCGGCAAATATTTTTTCAAAAGAAATTTTTGTAAGTAAAATTTCGACTAATTCAACATTTTTGCGATACTCAACTCCTTGATATCTTTTTTTGTCAATTAGTTCAGTTAACAATTGCACAGCACCTTCGTTAATAAAGTGTCCTAGTTTTTCTTCACTTTCATCTAATGACTCAAAATCTAACTTTATTATGTAATGACATAATTCATGAGTTAATATTCCTTCATTTATGTAATGTTTTATAATCCACTCTGTATCTTTGTTATAGATGTATGGATAAATGTGAATCATCCCATCTTTTTTTGCTCTTGGTCCATGTGCTGATGGAATATTTTCTTTAAAGATATTTATATCTTTTTGAGAAGGTTTATTTACAACAATTATTTTATTATTAATTATTGAGTTTTCAAGTTGTCGTTTTGCATCATTCATTATTTCGTGGTCAAAACTAGATAATAAATCATATATTTTATCTATTGCAAAGCTATTTAATTCTTTATCTATTTTGTCATAATTTATTTCCATAATATCAACTCATTCTTAATGGTATTTTACCATAGATGATATTTGTGGTAAACTTAATACATGGTGATTTTATGGAAAAACACGTATTTAAAAAAAAGTTTGGTCAAAACTTTTTAAGTGACAAATCAATAATTAATGATATAACATCTTCAATTAATCCAAAAGAAGATGATTTAATAATTGAAATTGGACCTGGAAGTGGTGCTCTTACTAAAAACTTAGTTAAATATAATTCTAATCTTATATGTTATGAAGTCGATACAGATTTAGAAAACATTCTTAATCAAATAAAAAATGATAAAACTCAAATAATTTTTGATGATTTTCTAAAAAGAAATATTAATAAAGATATTGAAAAGATCAATTATAAAGATTTATATATTATTGGTAATTTACCATATTATATAACAACTCCAATAATTTTATCTATAATTGAGTCTAAAATAAATGTAAAAGAAATGGTATTTATGGTTCAAAAGGAAGTTGCGGAAAGATTTTCTTCTAATCCTGGTTCAAAGGAATATGGATCTATAAGTGTTTTATTAAATTACTATTTTGATATAAAAAAATTATTTAATGTTTCTAGAAATAAATTTTATCCAATACCAAATGTTGACTCAAGTGTAATAAAACTTATCAAAAAAGAAAAAATTCTTGAAGTGGATTTTGATAAATTTAATAAACTAGTAAGAGATTCTTTTCAATTTAAAAGAAAGAATATCAGAAATAATTTAAAAAAATATGATTTAGAGAAAATTGATTCTATTTTAAAAAATCACGGTTTTTCAATTAATAATCGTGCTGAAGAACTTTCATATGATATATTTGTTGAACTTGCTAATAATATTTAGCAAGTTTTTTCAACTATTGAAATTATATAATTAGGTATATCATTAATAAATTTATATGTAACACTTTTATCATTAACAATTATATTTTTTTCTTTTATAGAAAATTTAACTTCTTTAATATGATTAATACCAAAACCATAACATTTACCGTAGGCTTCTTTTAAAGATAGTATTTTTGTATAATTTTCGTTATTATTGGAATAAAGTTTTTCGTCTTCATTAAAAAAACTATTCATAATTTTAAAATTTATTTCTTGTATGCTTTGAATATCTATGCCTATTTCTTTATCTGATATTGCACATATAACATATTCATCTGAATGGCTTGTACTATAAAACAAAGAATAATTAGTAATAATAGGTTTTCCATCTTTATTTTTAGTAAATCTTAAATCATTATAATTAATATTTTTTTCTAAAAGTAAGTTCATAAGAAGTTTTATGCCTAAAATACTTCTTTTTTTATCATCATTAGTAGGGAGTTTATCAATATCTTTCTTTTTGAAATTATTTATACTTTCATAAATAGATTTATAATCATTATCGTTATAGTCATTAATATTGGCATATAAATATTTCATAGATAAACTCCTTTAAATAAAAAATTCTATAGAAATTATAACATAATAAACAAGAAATAATAAAATATTCATAAACTATTGCATTAAAAACAACATAAACTATTATGGGTGATAATATGAATTTTAAAAAAGGAGATATTGTATCAAGAATTAGTCATAATAATGATGTCATATTTAAAATCTTAAAAATCGAAGGTAATATTGCCTATTTAAAAGGTACAGATGTAAGACTTTATGCTGATGCTGATGTAAGTGACTTAATTTTAACTGAAGAACGTGAAGAAGAAATGCCAATAGTTGATTTAATAGGTCAAGATCGCGATGAATATTTTTATCTTCCTGGAAAGATTTTACATATTGATGGAGATCAAGATTATCTAGATAAATCTCTTATGTTTTATAAAAAAGCTGGAGTTTTGGCTATTGGCAAAAGAGTGTCTGAATCAGAAATGCCATCTAAAATAGATTTATTATTAAATGAAGTAAAACCTGATATTTTAGTTATAACTGGTCATGATGCATTTTATGGACATTTAGCATCATCTTCTACTGATTTATCTAAATACAAAAATTCAAAATATTTTGTTAAATCAGTTCAAAAAGCCAGAGATTATGAAAAAAGTCATGAAAAACTTGTAATTATAGCTGGTGCGTGTCAAAGTGATTATGAAGATATTATAAAAAGTGGTGCTAATTTTGCTAGTAGCCCTAAAAGAGTAAATATTCATGCCTTAGATCCAGCAATTATTGCTGTTAATATTGCTTTAACTGATAAGAATAAGCGACTAGATATAAAAGAACTGTTAAATAAAACAAAATATGGTAAAAGTGGAATAGGTGGTCTTGTTGGTAATGGTATGATGTACATTGGATACCCTAGATAAAAAATATTGCAATTTTCCATTTTATGTATTAAAATTAAAGTATAATAGAGAGGTGAAACAGGATGGAAATTACAAATGTACGTGTACGTGTAGTTGAAAAAGAAAATTCAAAAATGAGAGGATTTGCATCAGTAACAATAGATAATCAATTTGTTGTTCATGATATTAGAATTCTTGAAGGAGATAATGGTCTATTCTTAGCTATGCCAAGTAAACAAACTGGTGTTGGTGAATATAGAGATATAGCTCATCCAATTAATCAAGAAGCTAGACAATTATTTACTGATGCTATCTTAAAAGAATACGAAGAAGAACTAAAAAGATCAGCTGAAGAAAATTAATTCACTTTATGTGAATTTTTTTTTTACTCTTAAATATATTTTATTAGGAGGATAATAATGGAAAATAATAATGGTATTAATCACGTAGTAAAAATGATTGAAAGAAAAAATATAGTAATAAGTGGTATAAAAAAAATTGTTAGTTTTGATGATAAGCAATTTTTATTAGAAAGCATCATGGGTAATATAGTAATTAAAGGTTCTAATTTAGAAATGATAAAATTAGATACTATAGATGGAAATGTTTCAATAAAAGGAACAATTGATTCAATGAATTATATAGATGATAAAAAAATAAGCGATTCTATTATTACGAAGTTATTTAAATGAGTCAATTTTTATATGTTTTAATTATAATTGGATATTCATTTTTATGTGTACTCATTTATCAAATTTTTATTAAAAAAAACAAAGTAATTAAATTTATTTTGCAATTTATGTTTTTAATGGGTTTAGTATATATATGTTATAATTATAATTATTTTATTTTTAATTATTATGTAGTACTTTCAATAATAGTGGGTGTTTTATTAAGTATTATTGTAAAAAATTATGTAAACAAGCGATTTAAAGATAAATATTTTAAGTCTAAACATAAATAATGAGTTATATTATTCATAGGAGGAATTGCTATGAGTAAGTACAAAATGAGATTATGTTTATATTTTGTATTATTTATTTCATTGATAGGTATTATGGGCTTATCATGTTTTGGAACATGGCAAAAAATCCTTAATAATAAAAGAGAAAAAGAGAGATTAGATAATGTCTATACTTCTTTATTAAAAGATGAAACAAATTTGGAGGATGATGTAAAAAAATTACAGGATCCAGAATATGTTGCTAAATATGCACGAGAGAAATATCTTTATACTAAAGAGGGAGAATATGTAATCGATTTAAGTGATTTGAAGAATTAATTTGAATAATACCATATTATGTGGTATTATTTGTTTATCTGGGGTCGTAATTTGGTTTCGACAGATTATGGTTTTGATTTAGTTGCAGGTAGTAGATATGCTTTAAATATCACAATTTAAAAATAACTGACAAAAGTTTTAATTTTTCTCCAGTATACGCTTAATTATTAGCAAGGAGGCTGATATTTTAATCATCCATAGTTAAAATGTTGGTTCATATATGTGGATTATATTTATATTAGTTCTTATATGATATAAATGAATAATTTATAAGATAGTAAGTATTAGTTTGTTAGATGCTTTTGTACTTATGAAATTTTAATTCTAACTAAACCTGTAGATGCTACTTTGAAAGTGATTTGGACGGGAGTTCGAGTCTCCCCGACTCCACCATATGAAAATCAGGTTGAAGGTATATTCAACTTATAATAGTATCAATTCTAGAAATAGAGTTGATTTTTTGTTTAATAAAAAACGGGTATTAGTTGATGTTGATATGTTTTGTCAAGGTGATATTGTTGATTTTAATGATGTACCTAGAGATAAATTTATTTCTAGAGCAGAGTCATATTTAGGCTTAAGTAATGAAAAGTATAAAGAAAATTAAATTTGCTATGCTTCAAATTCTTTAACATTAGGATTAAAAACTAGAATATGCTCAATTTTTTATGATTTTCATAGTTTAATGAATGATGAAATAATATTCCTTAATATGGCAAAATATATTAAAGATAAAAATTCTGAATTAGGTGAAACTGAATATTTGTAATTAGATAAATTAGAAGAATTATTATTAAATCCAGACGATAATTTTGATGAAATAAAGAATATTTGGAAAATAGAAACTACATATAGAATAATGTTATGTCCTCTAAACAGCTATGCTTTAATATGTCAAATAAAAATAATCACAAAAAATGAACTAAAACTAGTTCATTTTTTTCTCGTATTATATATTTCCATTAAATTTAAGATATTTAAATTCTTTCGATCTATTTCTTCTTGTTCAAATTTTTGTCCAACATTTTTAAACTCTTTTATGATATCGTGTATATTTCCATTCTCTTTAGTCCAACAATGTTCATTTTTGAATTTACTTTCTATTATATTATATTCATAATAAAATCTATGATTTAAATCAGTAATTATTTTTGTATATTTCTTGTTAACAATTCTTAATACATCTATTTTATTTCCAAAATGTCCAATATAGTCAAGTAAATAAATGTTATTTAAATTATATGGATGTGTTTTTAGATACTCCAGTAGACTTTCTTCACTAGAAAAATAATTTGTTTTTTCAGGTGTTTTATAACAAAACAATCTATTAACAGGCATACTACTTTTTTCAAATGGGACTATAGGTCTTATAGATTTTTCGTGTAGTTCTTTAATTAGAATATAAAATTCATAAAACCTATCTTGTTTGTTCTGGGCTTTTTTTAAACGTTCTTTAAAAGTCATGTTATTTTGCAAATAGCTCACCTCTTTCAGTATTAATATATCATAAGTTATGTTAAAAACTAATTATATATTCTTCTAAGTTAAAACTTTTACTAATGTAAGATATAAAATAGATTTACACTTTTAGTGTAATTTTTTCTTTTTAAATAATTTTGGTAACATAAATATTTCCCTTTTTATTATTTAGATAACCAGTTAATAACAAAAATAGTGGTACTCCACTAAAAAATAGCCATCTAAGATTAATAGATATAAACATCCTTCCGCCTTTTACTGGAAATGAATAAAAACCATTATTTAAGAAAAAATGTACTGAAATAACACTGAAGATAGCTAAAAATCTAATTAAATCTAATCCAAAAATTCGTTTCATTTTTTCACCTATTAACTATTTTATCATATATAAAGTATAAGTAAAGTAAATGTTAGTCAGTTTAAAAATAATTTTAATTTTATATGTAATAAAAACTTATTTTTTGTTAATAGCATGCTATAATAAAAGAAAGGAGAATCATTTATGTATGATATTTTAATAATTGGAGCAGGTCCAGCTGGATTATCAGCTGCTATTTATGGAGCCAGAGCCAAAAAAAAAGTTTTGGTATTAGAATCCTCTAGTTATGGAGGTCAGATAATTAATTCTTCTATTGTAGAAAATTATCCAGGAATTGAAAAGTGTTCTGGTTTTGAATATGCAACTACTCTTTATAATCAAGCAAAATTTTTAGGAGCAAATATTGTATTTGATGAAGTAATTGAAATTTTAGATAAGAATACAGTTAAAACAAGAAATGAAGTTTACAGAGCTAAAACTATAATAATTGCTACTGGTTTAACTAAAAGAAAACTTGGCTTATATGGAGAAAATGAACTAATTGGAAAGGGAGTATCTTACTGTGCCACTTGTGATGGAGCATTCTTTAAAGATAAGGTTGTGGCAGTTGTTGGTTCAGGCGCAACGGCTATTGAAGACACATTATATTTAAGTAATATAGTAAAAAAAGTATATTTAATTAATAGAAGTGATAAATTTAAAGCTGATAAAATTAATGTTGATTCTGTTATCAATAAAGGTAATGTTGAAATTGTATATAATACTAATATTATTTCTTTAAATGGAGAAGATACTCTAAAAAGCATTACTTTATCCAACGAAAATAATTTGGAAGTAAGTGGACTATTTATTGCAATTGGTTATATTCCTAAAAACGATATATTTAAAAATATTGTTAAAATGGATAAAAAAGGGTTTATTGAATCCAAAGATACTAAAACTAATATTGATAATATTTTTGTAGCAGGTGATATACGTACAAAGGATTTAAGACAATTAATTACGGCAGCTAGTGATGGAGCTGAAGCAATTCACTATGCTCTAGATTATCTAAATAATAATTAGATTGTTATTTTTTAAAACTTATTATAAAATATAAGTGGGAAGTGGAAGTATGAAAAAATTTATAATTTTTATGCTATCTTTATTTGTATTATTTATAATATTACTTTGTTGTAATGAATATGCAAAATACGGAATTAAAGAAGTTACTTCATCAAATATTAAAGATACTATTTCTAAAAATGATTATGTTTTTATAAATTATGGTAAACCAACTGCAGACTTAAAAAAGTTCGCTAAGAAATTCAAGAAAAATTATCGGATTAATACATATTATACTTATTTAAATAAAGAACAATTGTCAGAGATTTTATCAATAGTTTTAGATAACAATTTACAAATATTATTTGTTGATGGTAAATTTAAAGCAACAACTGAAGATTTAAAAACATATGATGAATATAAAAGCTTCTTTGATGAAAATATTTATAATAAAATACCTACATCTAAGAAATTTTATAAGGTAGCAAGCACTGCTCAAGATTATATTGATTTAGTTAATTCTAAAAATTATACTGTTGCTGTTTTAGGATACGAAGGATGCAGTTATTGTAATTTATATTTACCAGTATTTAATAAAGTAGCTGAAGAAAATGATTTAGACATATATTATTTTGATTCAGATAATTATGATCCTAGTGAGTTTCAAAAAGTTATAAATCTAAATTTTACAATCCCTGCAAAGTGTAATACTAAGGGTGAAGTAAAGACTATGAAAGAGGGATTCGCTAAACCAATGACTTTAATTACCAAGAATGGTAAACTAGTTGATTGCATAAAAGGATATGTTAAAGAAAGTGAACTTGTAGATACATTATCAAAATATAAGTTAATTAAGAAAGGAAGTAAGTAGTATGAATCAAAGTTGTTATGAAATGATTAAAATGTTTAAGAGAAAATATCCTTGGTGTATTACTTGGAGATTAAAAAAACATTGTGATGTTATTGATAAACATTTAAATCCAAATGAGAAGATTGAATATATATTTGCTGGTCAATTAGATGATAGACCTTTAAGTATATTTAATACAGGAGTTTTAGCAGTCACTTCAGAAAGACTAGTAATTGCTCAAAAAAAATTAATTATTGGTTATAAATTTTCTTCTGTTACTCCTGATTTATACAATGATTTACTTGTTCGTGCAGGTATTATTTGGGGAACAGTTACTATAGACACTGTTAGAGAAGAAGTATATATTTCTGATCTTGATAAAGCATCTCTTCCAGAAATAGAAACTGAAATAACAATGTTCATGCAAGAAGCAAAGAAAAAATATAAGGAAAGGGAAGAATAATTCTTTCTTTTTTTAAAAGAGGTAAAAATGAAAAGAAGTATATATCTTATAATATTTTTAGTTTTAACATTTCTTATATATATTTGTATTATTAATAAAGCTAAAAATTATAATTTAACGTATGAGATAAATTCTTATAAAATAAAAGAAGAATATAATAAAGAAAAAAAGGCATATTATATAAATGTTTATAATGATGATACTAATTATTCTTTTTATATGAATAAAAAATATTCTTCTAAAAGAAAGTTAGTAAATGATATTGAAGTTATTGTTAATGATGATGAAACATGTATTAAACCTATAGTTAAAGGTTATCAATTTGAGTATGTTTGTAACAGCGAAAATGTTTATTCAATTAAAAATTATAAAGAAGAAATAACTTCATCTTTAATTAAAAAATCAGATTCTATAGAAATCTATAATGATAATCATACTTATTATGTATGGAATGGTTATGGTATTACAAACGTAAAACAAAATAAGGATATTAAATTTTTAAAAAAAGAACATTATGAAAATTTATTAAGTTTTAAAACTGATAATAATATTATTTTTGCCGATTATGATAATGAAAGAACATTTAATAAATTTTATATTTTTAACAAAAATGATGAAAACGTAGAAAAAATAGAAATGGAATATGATATTTCGTTTGATTCTTACTTTTTAGGATTCGTAAAAAATAGAGTTTATCTTTTTGATAAAAAGAATAATAAGGAATATGAGATTAATTTAAAAAAGAAAAAAGTTATTGATATCACTAATAAAGAATTAGGTAAATATTATGACAATGGTTTTAAAGAAATAGAACTTTCTAAATTTAAATATAATAATCTATATTTTAAATACAATAATTTAGTTAATTATGAAATCAATGATGAAAAATTATACAAATATTACGAAAACACGAAAAACAAAATTTTATTAACCGATAAAAGTGTTAAAAATATTGTAACTTATAACGACAATTCTATATTTTATATGTCCGATGATTCACTTTATTTAAATGATTCTATAAATAATATTTTATTACTTAAAAATTTTGAATGGAAATTTAATTATTTAAATCAAATATTTATTTTTTAATAGCAAAGTAGACTTTTTGTCATACTCTATATTAGGAGTGATATTATGTACTATAGAGATACTCAAAAAGATACTTATTTTGAATATTATACAATTAAAAAGGGAGATAGTTTGTATAAAATAGCTAAGAACTATAATATAAATCCAAGTTTACTAGCTAGCATGAATGGATTTGATATGAATGATTATATTTATCCTGGACAAGTATTATTAATACCTAATCAAAATTATAGTTATTATATAACTAAGTCTGGAGATACAATTGATATGGTGCTTAGTACATTGAATGAAGATTCATCAAAACTATTGAAGGAAAATAAAAATATCTTTTTACAAGAAGGTCAAATGATTGTTAAGAAAAAGAATTAATATAGTTATATTTTTTCTTTTTTTTATGGTATAATTTTTCTAGAATAAGGAGGATGTTTATGATACTAAGAAAACCATATGCGTTTTTAATAAAGCACTTTAAACTTTTACATATGATAATTTTAGTATGTATAGCATTTACCTTACTTAACTTAAATGATATATCTCATTTATTTAGAACTTTACAAAGTACAAGCACATATCTTTATGCTGGAGCAGATGTATTTATAAACAAAAATATATATTTGTTTTTAGGAGTAGCATTGATTATTTCTAGTATTGTATTTGCCTTGTTTAAAAAGAAAAATAAGCCTACAAGATTATATCTATTTTTAATTTTATATTTAAGCACTGCAATTTTATGTTATTTTTATATTTATAAACAAATGCATATAATTATGGATAATGCTGTTGACAGTGAAATAATTATTTTAGTCAAAGATTTATCATTTTTACTTACTATTCCTGGATATATATTTATAGTAGTATGTTTCATACGTGGAATTGGTTTTAATATAAAGAAATTTAATTTTAGTAAAGATTTAGATGATTTACAAATAAGTGAAAAGGACCGTGAAGAATTTGAGTTTACTTTAGGTCAAAACAATTATAAGTATATGCGTACTATACGTAGAACTATAAGGGAATTAAAATATTATTTTTTAGAAAACAAATTTGCAATTTCTATGATAAGTCTTGCTATAGTTGTTGTACTTTCTATAGTTGGTGTATATTACTATAATGGATACTTAAAGAAACTTAAAGAGACTGAAAGTGCTTCAGTAAATGGTATAACTTATACAGTAAATGATTCTTATATTACAGCAAATGATTTTAATGGTGAAAAAATAAAAGAAGGATATAAATATGTTGTAGTTGATTTATCACTCTATAATGTTACTAGTTATTCAAAAACATTAGACTTGGCAAAAATAGTATTAAGTAATGGTCAATTATTATACTATCCAACGTTAATAATGAATGGTAAATTCTATGATTTAGGTAAACCTTATGAAGAAAAACAAGTAATTCTTCCTTCTGCTTATGTAGAAGCAACACTTTCTTTTGAAATACCAGAAACAGTTACAAGTAATAATTATACTTTAAAAGTTCAATATAATTTAGAGGGAGTACTTGATCGAGTTAAAGCAAACTATAAGAATTTTGATGTTAACGCTCAAAATATAGATCAAGTTGAAGTAAGTGAAAATCATGGATTAAATGAACAAATTGTTACAAATATTGTCAATAAAAATCATTTTGAATTCAATATTAAGTCTTATGAGATAAAAGATACTTATAGTAGTAAATATATTAGATGTTCAACTTTTGATAATTGTAAGTTTTTATCATCGGTTATATCTACAACTATAAACAAAATTGATTATAAAAATAATACTATGCTGGTTTTAGATTATGATGCTATTCTTGATAATAATGCTAACTTTTATAAAACATTAAATACATATGATAAAATATTCTCAAATTATTTAACAGTTGTGTATAAAATCAACGATAGAATATATAGAGTCAAAGCAAAAACAATTGATAACAAAAATATTGATAATAAAGTATTTATTCAAGTCGATAGAAATATTGTTTACGCAAATTCAATATATTTAGAATTTAGTTTTAGAAATTATAATTATATAGTTAATTTAAAATAAAAAAACATCTTCTTTTGAAGATGTTATTTTTTTTGGAGGTCCTAGTCGGATTTGAACCAACGATCAGGGAGTTGCAGTCCCATGCCTTACCACTTGGCTATAGACCCATAC